>CAYRQO010000055.1:1039-5459 GCA_964426515.1 uncultured Candidatus Saccharibacteria bacterium
TATCCAAAACTCAATATTTGGTAAAGTATCTAAATCAATTCGTTCAACAAAATTAAGTTCTTCCTTATTTAGCTTATCGACTTTGCCATAATAGCTTTTATTGAATGTTTGAGGCATTTCTTGACTCAAAACAATAGTTTCGGGATAAGTATCAAATGACTTAGTGGTTATATTTTTTGATGATAAGGCTTTGTCAAATTGCTTTTTGCTGTGTGCTTCTAGAATACTGTCAATTACTTCACCAAGTTTAGTTAGCAAAACATAACGATTAACCGATAACTCCGCCAAAGATTTTTGCTTTAGTTGATATTCCAAAGCGTTATCAATAAATTTTACTTTGTCGGGTTGATCTAATAGAGTGTAGCGGAGTTTTTTGTCTAACCAGTGTACCAATTCGTTCTTAGAAAAACTTTTATCTTTATAGGTGAGTTTCAAAAATTGTTGAGCACCTTTTATCCATTTGTCGGCTTGAATATCAATGATGGCTCGGCCGTCATTATCATAATGAATTTCAAAATCAAATTCAGCATTTTGTTTTGCCAATTGAAAATCCTCGCCAATCAAATTTTCAAAGGTGAGTTTATCACCATTTAAACTCATCATTGGAACAGCAAAATCTTTCTTGACGGTTCTTTCAAATTCTAGTTCGTATTTTTGTTCTTTATCGCTGGCATTTAATAAATCATGTCGGCTATAACCATTACTCTCAAGACCTACAATAATTTGGGTTGCTGCCTCGTTAAAGTTTTTGGCGGAGGCATAAATATAGCAACGGTTTAAATCTTCGTTGGCTTTCCTCTTGGCGTAAGGCATACGGATGATACGCCCTATAATCTGTTCTACGGCGATTTTAGCCCCTACATTGGCCACAGACACCAAAACATAGGCAAACGAGCAGTCCCACCCTTCAGCGAGAGCATTAACAGTGATTATGTAACGGATTTTGCATTTCTTGCTAAACAAGTCTACTCCCTCAAGATCATTTCTATCAGAGGTTTTAATTGCAATTTCGTCTTCTGAAATTTTGGCTTTAACCAAGTGATCTTTTAACTCATCAACAGTGATTGTCTCATTAACTTTGCTTTGAGGTTGAGCCTGTAAAAGTACAATCGGTCGAATATATTCACTCTTTAGTTTTTTAGTTTCTTTCTCAAGCTCATTTCTTTTTTCAATACCACGAGCGACAGAATCTTGCCATTGAGTAGCACTTTCCAAAACAATTGGAATTTTGACCATTTGTTCTTCTTTTAATTGAGAAGCGGAAATATTTACCAAGATATTACTACCGCCTCGTGGGGTGGCAGTGTATTCGACAATAAAACAAGGATTCAAGTCTTTGATAAAATCAATTGAAAGTTGAGTTTGCGTTTTGTGTCCCTCATCAATAACTACTAGGGGATTACTCATTTTAACGACATTGGCCAAAGAATTTACTACCGTGCCTTCTTCGTCTTTTTCTAAATTATGATCATTGTGTAAATTTTCAAAATGGCTTAAAAGCGAACCGTTCTCTTGGTACACTTTATATTTTGTTTGAATTTTTTTATCTTTTCTGAAAGCCTCCAAACTTGAGATGATAACACAAAGATTATCATCAATATCTTCTTTACGAATACGCAAAGCTTCTTCGTTGGAAAATATGCGAACGCCACTTTGAAAAGCTTCGTCTAAAGCTCTACGATGGGGATCATTTTTGTCTTTAAATTTTTTGAGAGTTTGAGTTTTGATTGCTTCCGATGGTACAAACCACATCACAATACCTTTTTCCAATTTATTTGTTAAGGCAGTTTTCATTATTTCTTGTGTTGCATGACAGGCGACCATTGTTTTTCCTCCACCTGTTGGTATTTTCACGCAAACAAAAGGAATCTCTTCAAAAAAGTCGGGATTATATGGTTTATTGGTAATACCCATAAAAGCATACTTTGTACCAACCTTTTGTAGCTCTTTTAAGTATTCTTTTAGTGTTTCAATGGCCGATTGTTGATATTTTTTGAGTTCCATATTGTATTTTTAGTCATTTTTAATTTCCACAGAACGCCATTTCATATCTATTGGATCACTACCCTCGTGATACACATCGCTTTCAATATAGTAATTTAGATACTTATATGGTGTTTTGTGCAAACCTTTGAATTGAGCAAAAAATTGAGGTCTATAACTAAACTCATCGCCCCGTGGATCAATATATTCAATCCATTCGTACGGAATAACACCAACCTCAAAAACATTGAAATTTAGTTTCTCATTACCTTCTTTATTTAAGGAAAAATTTTCGTTAGGTGTTTTGTATAACTCTGTAACTGCGGAGAAAAACTCAATGCCATCAAATTGTAATGCTTTTAATTCTCCGCCAAAATAAGTATAACCATGTCTATTCTCATCATTTATATGTGGATAGTGTGATAAATATTTTTTAACATTTACCAATTCGCATTTACTATTTCTACCGCTATTAATTTTCTGTAAGATTGGTTCAACGATTTTTCTTATAGTATCCTTATGGGCAAGCTTATCTTTAAGAGCAAATTTTTTGGATAAAAAATATACATGATAGGCAATAAAACTTCCCACCACAATACTTATAATTCCGATTAAATTATCTAATATCCAACTGGACATAATCTAGTAAACTTTAACTTCGTAAGGAATTTGTTTGAAAACGATATTATGTTTTAACAACACATCTTCATCGAGATAGCTCTTGTCGGCATACACGATCTTTTTGTTTTCAGTTTTGCGAAGTTTGTTCAAAAAAGATTTGGTTAAAATGTTCTTGTCTTTTTCTTTGTAAATAAGATAAAATTCGGTGTCGCTATGTTCACCGATAAAATTCTTTTCAATTTTATTCTTATCAATATTGGTTTGGGTTTCTGTAAAGTAAATGTAAGTAGCGAATTGATTAAATTCGCAAGTTTCTTCAATTTGCCCCTGTTCATCAAACAATGGTTTATCTAGCTCGCAATACTCAAAACCGTCTTTATAATCATACTTTTTGATAGCTCGTTTTACTCTTTCGGCGGTTATATCTTTTGCTATATCATTTTCCATTTCAACCAAAATAAATTTTCTATCCCCGTCGTCTTCTTTGTTAAGATCTAATACAGCATGTCCAGTCGTGCCAGAACCAGCGAAGGAATCCAAGATTATATCATTTTTACCAGACGAAATTTTAATGATTGTTTTTAAAAGTTTGGTCGGTTTGGGTGTCGCAAAAGGATTATCGGAAAAAATATTCTTTAATTATCTTTTTTCATAGTCATTACTGCAAAATTAATAATAAAGCCAAATTGTTTTTGGGATTACTCCATTTTTCATCTCGTTTAGATACTTTTTTAGACGTGGGACTGCTGTGCCTTTAGAACCAAACCATATTTCACCCAACTCTTCTGCCTTTTTTAAAGTTTCAATACTATATCGAGGAAATGTACCTACTGGAGGTTTCCAAGTAATGCCGTTTTTAAATGTAAAAGTATATGTTTTATCAGTACCACTCTTAGCGTGTAATGGCTGGGTCATCCATCCACCTCGTGGGTCATTGTCGGGATTTTTATAACGTGCGTTCTGTTCTTCTGTCCTTTCTAGTAGATTGATTTTAAAATTTGTATTTTCAATATTTTTTCCGTAACAAACTATAAAGTCATGAGTTGATGAAAAATATTTTGCGTCATTACTTTGGGTATATTTTTTTTGCCAAATAATGTTTGTTACAAAATTTACTGTACCAAATATTTCGTCCATTGCCATTTTTAAGTGGCAATGTTCATTATCATCAATAGAGATAAAAATTGCACCGTCATCACGAAGTAAATCACGTAAAAGTTTTAATCTCGGATACATCATACATAGCCATTTATCATGACGGCATAAATCTGCTGATTCTCCTCCTACAACTTTACCAAGCCACTTTTTGATTTTAGGCGAATTAACCTTATCGTTATAAACCCAACTTTCGTTGCCTGTATTATAAGGTGGATCAATGTAAATACATTTAATTTTTCCAATATAATAAGGCATTAACGCTTTTAATGCCTCAAGATTATCCCCGTGGATGATAAGGTTTTGAGAGTTTTCCCCAACGGAAGCAGATTTTACCTTGCGTAATAGGCGAAAAGGCACCTCTTTATCATGGTTCACAACGGCTTCTTTTCCTATCCAATTTAATGTTGGCATATTGAAACAAAATTTTACTCTCTAAACCAGTGTTTTTTTATCTTAAAATATTGATTTTTAGCTCAATTAGTAATAACATACTACCATCAAAAGCAGACAATTTCAATAAACCCTCCTATATGGTAACAAAGAGACTAAATGAGTCTGAACTTTGCTTTTATAAGCTACTTTTATTAAAAAGTGATACTTTTGAGGACAAAGCCATAGATTTGGCTTATCTTGAAAAAGAAACGATGATTGAGGCTCA
>CAYRQO010000056.1:0-2142 GCA_964426515.1 uncultured Candidatus Saccharibacteria bacterium
TATATAAATTTGGGGTAGTTGAATTAGAATCCCTGCCAGAACTTTTTGCACTATATCTTTTAGTACGTAGCGCAGTAGAAGAAGAGGCCGATTCTTTTAAAGAATTCATCGAGCATTGAAGTGGTAATTTAAAACACAAACGGTTTTGAGCAATATGTTCATGCCGTTTTTTTATTTCTACTCAATTAAAATAAATTCAAAATTACTTATCGGTATTTTTCGCGCCAGTTGTAGTCTTCTTCTTCGTCGTCAGTTTTATCGACTATCGGAGCACCACAATTCCTACAATTCTCATCATAAGAACGTAATCCACAGCGAGGGCAAATCGGTTCTTTTTTTACTTCTTCAATATTTAATTCATCTTCTTGTTCCATACATATTATTATAACAATAAGTTGATAATTTGAGCAAATCAATATTAAATTATTTGCTTGTGCTTATGTTTTATTGTTATAATATAAATATTACAAATAATAAAAATTAAAAATATATGGCCAAAGGAGACGGACATCGTAAAGAAGTCAAAAAACCAAAGAAAGTTAAAGCCCCAAAGAAATAATAAAAATGCCTCATAAAATTTGTGAGGCATTTTTATTATTAATAGTTGGGGAATTACTAAATATGTTATATAATATAAAGAATTAATCAAATTAATGCCATTGGCGAATCAAATAAATAATTATGAAATCCACAACAACTGTAATTGCTACGATTGGTCCGGTCAGTAATAGTAAAGAAATTATGACCGAAATGGTCAATCATCATATGGATATGGCTAGGTTAAATTTTTCCTGGGGCACATATGACTGGCACGCCGAAATAATAAAAAATATTAGAGAAATTTCTAAAGAAAAAAATATTTCTATTCCAATCATTCAAGATTTGTCTGGACCAAGAGTTCAAGAGGGAAGTGAACATCATTTTGGTGGAAAAGAAGACGAAGAAGTAATAACCGAAAAAGATATTAAAGATCTTTCTTTTGGGATTGAACAAAAAGTTGATTATGTGGCTTTATCTTTTGTTGGCTCAGCTTCTGATGTAATTAAATTAAGAGAATTGATTAAAGAAAAAGGTGGTGAGCAAAAAATTATTTCTAAAATTGAAAGAAAAATAGCAGTTGAAAATTTAGATGAAATTATTAATGAATCAGATGCTATTATGGTAGCACGAGGTGATTTAGGAAATGAATTTCCTATTGAGGAAATTCCTTTTATTCAACATTATATTATTACTAAATGTAAAGACGCCAATAAAATGGTCATTGTCGCCACTCAAATGCTTCTTTCAATGGTTGAGAGCCCAACTCCAACTCGGGCTGAAGTTTCCGATGTTGCTTATGCTATACTTGATGGTGCTGATGGAGTTATGCTATCCGAGGAATCAGCCAAGGGTAAATATCCGGTTGAAGCAGTATCAATGATGGAAAGAATTTCTTTGGTCGCCGAACAACATATTGATACAACTCAAATTGGTTAATAAAATATTTTATGAATAAACATATTTACATCACAAGAAAAATTCCAGAGGCTGGTTTAAAATTATTAAAAGAAAAGGGTATTACTTTTGACATTGGAAAATTCAAAAAACCACCAACCAAAAAAGAAATTATCAAAGCTTTAAAACAAAAATCATACGACGGAGTAATCTCATTTTTAACTGACCCGATTGATACAGAAATTTTTGATTCTTGTCCGACCGCTAAAGTCTATGCTAATTTTTCAGTTGGATATAATAATATTGATATTGATGAGGCTAAAAAAAGAAATATTTTTGTCTCAAACACCCCTGGGACTTCGTCCACCGCTGTGGCTGAACACACAGTGGCTTTAATGCTGGCTTTAACGACCAGAATCGTTGAGGGAGATGAGTTTATGCGAAAGGGTAAATACAAAGGTTGGGATCCTGACTTATTCGTTGGAACTGATTTAAAAGGCAAAACAATTGGCTTAATTGGTGCTGGTCAAATCGGTACTGAAGTTGCAAAAATTTTACACTACGGTTTTGGTTCAAAAATTATCTATAGTGATATTAATAATTCTGTTGAATTAGATAATATTGATGAAACCATCAGAAAAGAAACCGAGGAGGTTTTGCGAGAGGCAGATATCATTTCTCTCCACGTTCCACTTTTACCAACGACAC
>CAYRQO010000056.1:2152-5389 GCA_964426515.1 uncultured Candidatus Saccharibacteria bacterium
AAAGAATCGCTCTTCACCATGAAGAAAACAGCCTTTTTAATTAATACTTCAAGAGGCCCAGTTGTTGATGAAAAAGCTTTAGTTTTTGCTCTTGAGAATAATATTATTCGTGGAGCGGCGCTTGATGTTTTTGAATTTGAACCAAAATTAACAAAAGGCTTAACTAAACTGCCTGACATAATATTGACTCCACACATTGCTTCGGCTCGTCAGTCAGCTCGTGACATGATGGCAGAAATTGTGGCTAAAAATATTATTGAAGCTTTTGAGAATGGAAAAGTTATCAACAACGTCATAAAATAATAAAAAAATATCCTATAAAATAATGTTTTTTATAGGATATTTTTATTTGCTTCGATTGTAAATTAGTTTATAATTATAAGATGAGAAAAAATATAAAATATAGTGCGTCGTTTTTAATTATCATATTATCATTAATGTTAGGTTTTGTGGCTTATGCTAAAGATGGGGCCGATGATGAAAATGAAAAACCAGTTGCTTGTACGATGGACGCTAAATTGTGTCCTGATGGTGTGACTTCGGTTGGTAGAGTAGGACCTGATTGTAAATTTCAAGCTTGTCCTGGTGAAAAAATAGGTGAGGATAGAAATAAGTTTGAAGAATTAAAGAGAGAAAGAGAAATGAAAAGAGAAGAAATTAAAAAAGAAAAGGAAGGAATAAAAGATGAATTAAAAAATAAAAAAGAACAACAAAAAGGAGAAGTTGAGGCAATGATTCAGTCTATTAAAACACAAAGAGAGGAATTCAAAAAAGAATTCGAGATAAAAAAAGAAGAAGTTAAATTGAAGGTTGAAGAAATGAAAACTAATTTAAAAGAAGATCTAGGAAAAATTAAAGATGAAAAGAAAAAATTATCAACTGAAAAAATTCTAGAAATTATCCAAGATTTAAACATTAAAGCAACCGATAAATTATCAGAAAGAACAGATAAAATTGAAAATGTTCTCGTTAGTATTGAATCTAGAATTAGTAAAGCTGAGGCCAGGGGCTTAGATGTAGCTTTGGCTAAAACTGAAGCCGAAAAAGCAAAATTGGCAATAGATTCCGCTCGAGAAAAAATATCTGTCCAAGCTGCAAAGGTTTATGAAGTAAACATCACAACAGAAGCAACTTTGAGAGCTGAAATGAAAAAACTTCGTGACCTTTTTAAAGCTGACATTAAAGCTGTTCATGAAAAAGTAAAGCTTGCCCATACGGCTGTTAAAAATACTGCTACAGCCTTAGCAAAAATTGATAAAATAGATGATGATAGTGATGAAAGTGAAAACGAAGTTGAAAATGAAAATAAAGATACACCAAAGGTTGAAGATAATAGCGGAGCAAGTTCAACAACTACAAATTAATTTATAAATTTATGGATAAAAAAAATAATACAATCATAATAATTATCGCCATTATTATTTTAGCGGTTATTGCGCTGATTACTCTAAAGGTTAGAAATCAAAATCAAGAACCAGCCCCACAGAGTCAAACTGAAATTGATCTCAATCAAGCTGTAGAAGCAGATTCAACCACTGATATTAATGCTAGCTTGGAAGAAATAGACTTAACAGATACAAGTGAGTCTGATCTTGCTGGTGTCGACAAAGAATTAGAAAATCTATAATCACGAATAGTAATTGCATAATAAATCCCTTACAAATGTAGGGGATTTATTTATTAAAATTTATGCTAAAATTGATACATGGAACCACTGGCTTCAAAAATTAGACCCAAAAAATTGACCGAATTTGTCGGCCAAGAGCATTTAGTTGGCACGAATAAGCCTTTGGCAATGGCTATAAATCAAAAACACATTTTTTCTTTTATACTCTGGGGCCCACCGGGTGTTGGCAAAACAACCTTGGCCCGAATCTATGCGAGAGCCCTCAATGCCGATTATCATGAACTCTCAGCAGTTTCAGCTGGTAAAGATGATATCCGACAAATTGTTGATACTGGAATTAAAGACAGTGGGGAACTTTTGGGTCCGAAAATTCTTTTTTTAGATGAAATCCATCGTTTCAATAAAGCTCAACAAGATTTTTTATTACCATATGTTGAAAGTGGCCGACTAATTTTAATTGGCGCCACAACCGAAAATCCGAGCTTCGAAGTTATTCCGGCTTTACTCTCGCGATGTCGAATTTTTGTTCTGGAAGAATTGTCAGATCTGGATATGAAAAAAATAATTAAAAGAACCGGACAGAAAATTAAAAAAGATGCTATCGATTGGCTTATTGAGATGTCTGGTGGTGATGCTCGCCAAGCCATCGCTATGATTGAAAATACTTTATCACTCTACAAAGAAATAAATATTGAAAATTTTAAAAATACTTTGCAATCAAAATTTCTTCGATATGATAAAAAAGGTGAGGAGCATTACAATACGATCAGTGCTTTTATTAAAAGTATGCGGGCTAGCCAACCCGATTCAGCTCTATATTATTTAGCTCGAATGTTAGAAGCCGGTGAAGATCCAAAATTTATTGCCCGTCGAATGGTTATTTTTGCTTCAGAAGATATCGGCTTGGCCTTACCAACGGCCTTGGTAGTGGCTAATGATGTATTCCGAGCAGTTGAAAGTATCGGATTACCTGAATGTGGTATAAACCTCGCCCATGGTGTTGTTTATCTGTCTGAGGCCCCAAAGGACCGAAGATCATATAATGCCTTCCAAATGGCCAAGGAAGATGTTAAAAAGCATGGTAATCTGCCAATTCCGCTTGATATTCGCAACCCAACGACCAAATTAAATAAAGACCTTGGTTATGGTAAAAATTATGAAAAATATACAAATAATGATTTAAGACCGGAAAAATTACAAAATAAAAAATATTTAGAAAAAAAATAAAATGATTATAATAGATGTAAGAACAAAAAGAGAATTTGACAGGGAACATATAAATGGAGCTCTAAACCATGATATTATGGAGATGATGAATGGTATTTACCCCGCTATTGACAAAAGTGAAGAAGTGTCTTTATATTGTGAATCTGGTAATCGATCAATGATGGCAAAAAATATGATGGAAAATGTTGGATTTAAAAAAGTCATAGATTTAGGTAGTATCGATAATTTGAGGGGATAGAAATATAAAAATATTATGATTAAACACGAACGAAGAGAGAGCCATATTTTACGATATATCATGTTGTAAAATATGGCTGATCTTTTACGACGTTGTTTGATTGAAAATCAAACTTAACGTCGCAAAAGATATATTGTGCGACACT
>CAYRQO010000057.1:0-5228 GCA_964426515.1 uncultured Candidatus Saccharibacteria bacterium
AAGGAAAATCAATTATGAATTTTATTTTACTTGGAGCCGAAGAGAAAGTCACTTCCATTTTACCAATCGATAAAGAAACCAAAAAGACAATCGAGACACTGATGATGGTGACCAAAATGGGTATTACGAAAAAAGTTGGAGCTGAGAGCTTTAAAGATGTTCGTCGAAGTGGTTTGATTGCTATCAAATTAGATAGTGGAGATGAGCTTCAAGCGGTACTTGCAATTTCTAAGGGTGACGATGTTATGCTTGCAACAACACTGGGTCAATCTATTCGCTTTAAAGAAACTGATGTTCGCGAAATGGGTCGCAGTGCTGGAGGAGTGAGGGCGATTAAACTTGGCAAAGGTGATTTTGTAATTGGCGTTGATAAAGTTCCAAAAGGGGAGAATTCTCTTTCAATTTTAACTTTGTCATCTAATGGTTTAGGTAAGAAAACTAATATTAAAGAATATAAAACTCAAAATCGAGGTGGATCAGGAATAAAAACTGCTAAAGTTACAGCTAAAACAGGCAAATTAATTGTGGCTAAAATTGTGAAAGATGAGACTGAAATTATTGCGGTCTCACAGAAGGGCCAAGTGATTCGAGTAAGTTTGGATTCACTTCCAACTTCTGGCCGACAAACTCAAGGGGTAACGGTTATGAAATTGCGACCCGGAGATAACATCGCTTCGATTACATTCTTGTAATATTTATTTTTAAATTGTGATATAATATTAATATGTTTACAAATCCAGAACAAAATATTTTACCTCTAGGGTTAAGAGATGGAATGAAAGTAGCGGATTTTGGGGCAGGAACAGGTTTTTATTCTAAAGCCGCAAGTCGGATAGTTGGATATTCTGGGAAAGTTTATGCGATTGAAGTTCAAAAAGATTTAGTTAAAAAACTAGAAAGTGAAATAAAACATTGGGGGCTATCAAATGTTGAATGTATTTGGGGCGACATTGAAAGACGCGGAGGAACAAAAATTTCTGATCATTCAATGGATGCGGTTATAATTTCTAACGTTCTCTTCCAGACGGAAGATAAACTTGGTTTAATAGATGAAGCTAAACGTGTTTTAAAAAAAGATGGTCAAATACTTTTGATTGATTGGAGCGATTCATTTGGTGGCATGGGGCCGACAGCTGAAAATGTTGTGCCAGAGAATATGACTCGAGAATTATTTGAAAAAAGAGGTTTTAAATATGAAAAAAGAATTTCCGCTAATGATCATCATTATGGTATAATTTTTAAGTATGAGTAATTTCCAAACAATTTTAATTGCCATCTTTCTTTCATTCTTTGTCTTTGGCGTTTTAATATTCTCAGGTTTAATTGATATTGGAAAAACAAAAGAAAAGACAAGCCTTCAAGGTAAGGTTGTTGTTTGGGGGACTTTTCCGAGTGCCGTGATGACGGACGTCATTAGTAATATTAAATCGAATAATCAAGATTTAAATATTAGTTATGCTAAAAAAGACCAGGCAACATATCAGCAAGATTTAATTGAAGCTTTTGCCAATGGAGCTGGTCCTGATTTATTTATTATTACCCCAGACATGATCATGAAGGATAAAAATTTCTTCTACACAATTCCTTATGAAAGCTATCCAGAAAAAACTTATCGCGATGCCTTTATTAATGGAGCCGATATTTATTTAGATACTGAAGGATCCTTGGCTTTTCCACTTGTTGTTGATCCAATGGTTTTGTATTATAACAAAGATATTTTATCAAATGAAGGAATTGTTTCTCCACCGACTACTTGGGATGAATTATTTACTTTAAATTCTACTTTAACTAAAAAAGAAAATAGTGGGACGATTAGCCAGAGTATGATTGCTTTGGGGCAATATGAAAATGTCAACAATGCTAAAGATATTTTAGTAAATTTACTTTTGCAAAATAATAATCCAATCATAAAGAAAAACGATAAAGGAATTTTTACTTCAACTCTAAGTAGTAATCCATCAAATTTATCTGTCGCTCCCGCTCAATCGGTTTTAACTTTCTTTAATGAATTTTCAAATCCATCAAATACTGCGTATTCATGGAATAAATCACTACCTGGTTCGCAGGATATGTTTACAAGTGGCAAGATGGCCTTTTATTTAGGTCGGGCCAGTGAGTTGTTTGACATTGAATCAATTAATCCAAATTTAAGTTTTGATGTCGCCCAAGTTCCGCAAATTAAAGATACGACGACAAAGCGAGCTTACGGGGAAATTTATGCTCTGGCTATCAATAAAAAATCGGCCAACATGTCAACAGCTTTTAACGTCGCTAGTTCTATGAGTTTAGGTGATGATGCTAAAAATTTTGCGACCGCCGCTTCACTTCCACCAGCCTCAAAGGTTTTACTCGCCGATAAACCTAAAGATCCATATTTGTTTACTTTTTTTAATTCAGCCTTAATAGTTCGATCGTGGGTTGATCCAGATAAAATTAAAAGCGATACAATTTTTAGTGAATTAGTAGATAACATATTATCAAATAGATTGTCGATAAGTCAGGCGATTAATAAAGCTCAAGGCCAACTTGAGATTTTAATTAAAAAATAATTATGATTAAAAAATCATTAATGTTTGTTTTAGCTTTTATAATAATTTTCTCCCCATCATTTTTTGCTCTGGAAGCTAGAGAAGTTCAATTTAAAGGATTAGTGCCAATTTGTAATACTATGGTTGATGGAGCTAAGGGTGGTTTTTCTGATCCTTGCGATTTTGATGTGTTGCTGGCCTTTATTAATAAAATGATTAATTTTTTATTAATAAAAATGGCCACACCATTTTTTGCTCTTATTTTGGTTTATGTTGGTTGGTTGTATTTAAGTGATATGGGTAGTGCCGAGAATATTAAAAAAGCTAAAACAATTTTGAAAAATGTGGTGATTGGTTATATTATTGCACTCGCTGCATGGTTGATTGTTAAGACGATACTTTCAACTTTAGGTTTTGACCCGAAAGATGCATTTTTAGTTCTTTAATTATTATTAATTGTCGTTTAATTACATGAAGATTTTAAAAAGAAAAAAATATAACTTGATATCGATTATTTTAAAATATAGTTTTGTTATCGTTTTTGCTTTTATGCTTATTACTCCAGTTTTATTTGTAAGTGCTTGTGGCGGGGCAGGCGAACCACCATGTGCTGATCCTGGTGATACTGGTTCAACTCCTGGGACAAACATTACTACGGGAATTGTGAATCCCCTGGGTCAAGACGGCCCCGATGATATCCCATCTTTTATTAGGCTCATCGTTAAAGCAGTATTGTATGTGGGAGTGCCAATTGTAGCTTTAGCCATTATTTATACAGGATTTTTATTTGTGGAAGCTCAAGGTAATCCCGAAAAAATTACGAAGGCCAAGAAGGCATTAACATATACACTGATTGGAGCAGCATTATTATTAGGAGCATTTGTCGTCGCGGAAGCGATACAAGCAACGGTCGAAGAAATTACAAGTACAACATAGTATTATGTTGATTATTAAAAAAATTAATTTATGAAGAAAAAATTTGCATTACTCGGTAGTTTAATTATTGTTGGAGTTTTAATGTTTTCATTCATTGAAGCAGCGCCTGGTAATATACAACCACCGCCAACATCGACTCTTAATATATGTGATAATATCACGATGACAACGGTGACTGGGGTAATTAATTGGGCTAGTTGTCTTTTAATAAAGACAATAATTCCATTTTTATTTGCACTTGCGACAGTAGCCTTTATTTGGGGAGTCATTCAATATTATTTGAATCCCGACAATGAAGAAAAGCGAAAGAAGGGTAAGAGTTTTATTATAGGAGGATTAATTGCTTTATTTGTGATGTTATCAGTTTGGGGAATAGTTAAAATACTAACCACTACGTTTGGTTTAACTAGTACTATTCCACAGCTTCCTCAATAAGGTAGATATTGTTATTGTTTTTTGTGTTATACTTAGTTAGTAAAGGTAAAAGTCTTTTTCACTTTGGTCGGTAGAAAAGACAATATTATAAAAATGTTTTATTATTAAAAAATATATGAAGAAAATTATTTCGTTTGGAGCAGTTTTGGGAGCTTTCCCGGTTGTGGTTTTGGCCGCTGATGCTTGGTCAATTTTACAAGACATTGGTAGTTTGTTGGGCTATGTTATCCCAATTCTTATAACCTTAGCGGTTGTCTATTTTATTTGGGGAGTTATCCAGTATACTGTTTCAACTGATGAAGAAGCAAAAAAGGGCGCTCGCTCAAAAATCATTCAAGGACTTATTGGTTTGTTCGTGATCGTCGCCTTCTGGGGTATATTGTCTCTTATCACCAGTACATTTGGAGTTGGACCTGAACAATTAGATCCAAACGATATTCCTTGTGTTCCAAATGCCGGATATGAATGTTAATAAAATTCTATGAATTTTCAAATTATTCCCATAGCTGAAGCTAATGTCGTGACTTTAATGGAAAGTGTTAATCGGGTTATCATTAATCCATTAATTATTTTACTTTTTGCTTTAGCGGTTGTTTATTTTCTTTTCGGCTTAGCTAAATTTTTATTAGCCCAAGGCAATGAAGAAGTTCGCAAAACAAGTAAAAGTCATATGGTTTGGGGAATAGTTGGAATGTTTATTATGGTTGCCGTCTTTGGTATTATGAATATTATTCTTAAAACTTTGGATGAAGATAGAATAAATTTAGATAATGATGGCAATTATACAATTGAAGAAATGGTTCAATAATTTGGAATAAAATTATAAAAATTAAATGCCCTGGGATTAAATCCTCAGGGCATTTGGTTTTTTTAAATGTACAATTTATTTTTGCTTTTTCTTTTTGAAGAATAATACTTCCATGGTAAATTCCACTTCGTAGAATTTACCAATAAAATATTTTATTCCAGCATCATCGGCTCTGGGTGTTCCGTCACCGTAGATTTCGAAATATGGTTCATTCTGAGGTTGACAATAATATTTCCTGCCTTCACTGTGCCGGATATAATTGTAACCAGATTTAGTGTAAATCACTTTTTGTGACCCCTTACTAAAATGATAATACTCTTTTATTGTATCTTGGAGCATTATAATTGAATCGGGAAGTGATTTTTGTGGAAGAATGTTTGTTTTAGTTGGATGAACTTTATTTTCAATTGTAAAGAAGTCACCAATGTATTTAGTTGTCTTTATTACAAAACCAACAGCCCAAACTACCAAAACAATAAGAATTACTATTGCAACAATTCCGCCGAGATAATTCCAAAATT
>CAYRQO010000058.1:0-487 GCA_964426515.1 uncultured Candidatus Saccharibacteria bacterium
CTTCCCTGCTGTTTTCCGGTATATAGGCAATCATTGTCGAAGTATTTTTAGCTTCGACTATTGAAGCTTGCACAAAGTAATTTTCCGTTTTAGCCTGTTCCTGAAGTATGTTTTTTTCAACTAGTAAATTTTTAAAGCGAATTTCTATTGCTGCATTTTTTTGAAAGTCTTTCGCTTCCAGCATTTCCTTATTAACGCCCTCTTTTATCTTTTCAAAATCTTTTTGAAATTCTTTTTGAGCCTGGCGGATGATATGCTTTTCTAATTTGTATTCTAAAAGGGCTTTTTCCATGGTATAATTACCATTGGATGATAAGAATACATCTTCATATTGAACATTAAAAGTAACGGGATCTTTTAGACCTGGGTTTTCAAAAGAAAACTCAAGACTTTCCGTATTTTTTATAAACTTCTCTCTTTGGCTTTCCAGCTCTTGGAATTCTGAAAACTCAATTTTATTTTCACTCTCCTTTGCTAATATCTCTTG
>CAYRQO010000058.1:497-2840 GCA_964426515.1 uncultured Candidatus Saccharibacteria bacterium
AATCCGAAATTATTTGAATATTTCCATTATCGTCTGTTATCAAATTTCCACTCTCTTTATCTCTTACTGAAAAATTACCAGCCCAAATTTGTACCGGTTCTTTCAATCTTTCATCATCAATCAATAAAAGAACAGCCTTATCACTTTCAGCAAGCACTTCTGATTTTACACTTGTTCTCTCGTTCCAATCTATTATTGTAAATCCCTTTCTTTCAGGCAAATATCCGTCATTAACTAAAAAATTGTTAAACTCTACAGAAGCTTTAATAGTGAGCTTTTTAAACGCTTCTTTTGACGGTACTTTATCCGGATATAAGTAGATCTCTTCCCCTTCCTGGGTAAGTCCTTTACTAATATCAAAATTATTTTCCTTCAGAACAATTTCTAATTTTTCTTTCTTTATCTCTGCAAATTCCTTTCCTAAGAATTGGCTTTTTACTTCATATTCTTTACGAGTATAAACACTCTCTGGAATATGACATATTCCATTTTTTATATCAACTTCATCCTTATGAAAATAAAGTTTTAGATCTTTCCCAAAGCGCTCCCATTTTTTAGTAATGCATATTGTATCCTCCTTAATAAAATCAGTGAAGTATTCTGAGCTTACTTTGGCTGAACCAGGGATTTCTACTTGTTCTCTTTTATCGCTATCCTTATCTAGGATTGCAGTATACTTATCTGAGTAATAGGCTGCATGAATAAGAAGCTTTTCATTTTCAATCTTATATTTGTTTTCAGGAACAAACAGATCTATATTTTTTTCAATATCTGAAGAGTAGAGAGTAAAAATTTTTCCGTGCGGGTATTCCTGTTTAATTTTAAAATTATCCAGGGCCGTAAAATCAGCTTCAGGTTTTTCTTCCCCTAACGAAATACCCTTTTCCTTAAGAAATATATTGAATCTTTCCTCAATAACTGGCTTCATATCTTTTCGCTCCGATTCGCTCGGTAAGGCTTCTTGATTGGCATAAATTTCACGGTCCAGCATTCTAGCATATTCTTCCATGATATCCTGAGTATAAAGCTTCATTTGAATTTTCATCAACTGATCTTTTTGCTCATCATAAAACTCGAGTGCCGTAGAATCATTTTGTATTTTATCTAAAACTAAACCTCTTTTGCTAAGCTCTTCCACGGCTATAGTTTCCATGTGTTCAAGTTCCTTTTGACTTGGACTTATGTTAAGCATATAAAAGTTGCTGGAAGCTAGATTTTGAGTGCCTCTATTTCCATCTAATTTCTCTGAAGCTTCGTAGACATTAATTTTAGAATTTGGGTCTTCAAGATCATACGGATTATAGTCCTGGTTAAAAAAATATTCTACAGAATTTGGGTTAATTTCTTCTTCTTTTCCTTCTAAAATTAGATGCTCATTTTCTATTTTTTTCTTCTCATTTTCCTTATCTAAATATTGCATCATATTTGAAGAAGATGGAGATTTTCCAGCATCATGAGACACTATTTTTACATGCATGTTTTTAAATTAATTTTTTTAATTCATCCCATTCTTCAGCAGACAAATTCACGATAATTCTTTCCTTTGACATCATCCCACCGGTTTCTATTTTTGATGTATTAAAAATCTTAAACAACGCTTGTTTTTGTTTATCATATTTTGCGTAAAGATCTTTAAACTTTCCGTCTTTATTTTCCGGGTTGATCTGCGCTTGTTCCGTATTGTTGATTTCTTTAACTTCAGATTTAATATTCAAATTAAGAGGATTTTCTATTTTTGGAGTATTCAATTTATCTTCTAAAATTTTATTAAATCCTAAATCTCCTAATTTATCTAAAGTATCAAGTTTTGAAAGAAGGGGTTTCAAATAATCCTTCTCAATACCTCCAACCCATTTTCGAAGGGAAGCATAGTTTCCCACAATTTTATCTTCATGGTTTTGAAAATTAGCAGTCAATCTATTTTCAAGATCATGAAGTCCTCTTTTATAATCACCTATATAATCTTCTCTTAAATTAATCTCATTTCTTAGGATAAATACAGCGCAAGTTCTTACGGTCGTATCATACGTTTTAAGAGCAAATTTCGATTGAATCTCATCCAGCAGACCTTTAGTCTCAGCAGCTAACTTTATCGTGTTATTTTGCATAGTATATAATTTTTATTACTATAAAGATACTATTAAAATATTTATTCATGAAGTAATATGAATATATTATTTAAAAAAGTATACTTTAAGTATAATTTAAATATACTTTTTACAATATATAAATAGTAAAAATCTATAAACCAAACATATATAAACTACGATTTAAAAATCGTTGTTTCTTCTTGCTTCTCCAAACACGGCCCGATTTTCGGCCCTTTTTTTGGAGACTGGGCTT
>CAYRQO010000058.1:2940-5191 GCA_964426515.1 uncultured Candidatus Saccharibacteria bacterium
TCTTGCTTCTCCAAACACGGCCCGATTTTCGGCCCTTTTTTTGGAGACTGGGCTTCGCCCAGCCGGAAAAAAATCCGGAATAAATAAAAATCAAGTCCAAAGAGATAACCAACAAATTTTAATTTTAAAAAAGCTTCCTGGTAACATCGAGAAATTATATTTTTTTTCTCATCTATAAAATTAACTCAGATCATAAAAGATCTTTTTTATAGATATAAAATTCAGCTTCATAAAATTTTTAGAAGCCATTTTTTTGCAGGACCTTGGTTCTTTATTTATTTCAGTTCTGCTTTTATCAGGTCCTATTTTTCGCCACAAAAAAAAGCCTGATCTTTACAAATCAGGCTTTCACAATTTCCAAATAATTTTAAATTATATTTGAATTTTTTATAACGAAACTATTTCGCTTTTTTCTCTTCATACTTCTTACTATTCTCATTCAGCTTGTCTTTTAATCCCTTTCCTAGATCAGTATAAAAAATTCCAAAATAGATGGCAAATGCTGTCACTATTCCATAGAAAATATTATTAAACACTTTAGGTATATCTATAAAAAGAGAGACTATTGTATAGACAATAAATAGAACTAGAACTGATACAATTATTCCTTTTTTCATGATTCTTTATTTTGTGAAATTTTGCCGTCAAAAAATTGGTTCAAATCGGCTCCATTGAGCCGTAAAAAATACAGGTACTTGAAGAGAAAATTTTTTTCATAAAATTTTTCCAGATAGAATTTTCTTGACTTCTTGCCGAGAAAATCTTCCAGGCTTTTATTATCCTTTTTTTCTATCGTTTTTTTTCTTAATTCTCTTAACATAAGCGTGCAATAATTCTATGAACTCATTCCAGGTTGACCCGGAAAAAGTATTTAAAAGTTTAAACATAATGGGATTCAAATTTAAAAAAATTATACCGGACTGAAATTCAAATTTACTAAAAATAGTTTAATATTTTGAAATTTTTTACTTTCCTGAAAAAAAAATTGCGCAAAAAAATTAAAATTTCTCTCTTGATCTGCCGGAAAATTGATTATCTCATTGGACTTAATATTTAATAATTAACTATAAAAATTCCCATTTTACTTTAGGCCCCGATCGGGACTTACAACCTAGTTCCAACCAATAACGGTCTTTTAGACCGTAAGGTTTTTTTCAGCCATAACTCCTAGACAAGGTTAAATAATTTATTTCGTTTCATTGACTAATCGCAATACTAAATCACTGAGTTTTTTCCAATTCTCTAGAGACATCGAAAGAGATTCGCCATGATGAGTGACAATAATCCATTCATCATTTGGATCAATACTTACAGATTGTTTGATGGTTTTATTCGCATCTTTGAATAAAGTAACGGTTTGTGCTAATTCGATCATATTTTAAATTTTCAGTAATGAAAAGTAAAATATTTCTTCGAGTATCGTTGGATTTTTTTTTGAAAATATAGGAGAGTAGGCAAAAAATTTGAAACGATTATTTTAAATTTACTAATTGACATTTAAAATCAAAAAAATGAAAGATATTGTAGAAAATTATCAGGATGCTGTAGAGGGAATCTACCATCATATTGGTTATTGGAATGATTGGGAATTTTGTACACCTGAATTCACGCATGTAGATGATAAATGGAAATGGGATGGTGAAAAAGTTTCTTTTTATGCTGAGCCCTTTGATGAAGATCAAGAGATTACGGAAGAAGACTTTATAGGAAGCTTAAAAACAGATTATTTGTACAGGGGGAACGAGTATACAGGAATCGCGATAAAAACAACTTATGATGATGAAATTTTTTTAGATGATGTTCGCCTCCAAATCCTCAAAAATGACATGGAGATAGAAAATGAAGATGAGCAATGGGAGTAAGCTTATTCCTGCAAAAAGAAATAAAACGGCCGTTTTTATACATACCTATAAAAAAATCAAATCCAGTATAATTTACATATTTAAATTGCCATTTAATTAATCAAAATTTATTATATTTGATTTCAATGAGTTTCATACATAATCATGATTAAATTAGGATATGCTAGGGTTTCTACCCAGGAACAGAATCTGGATCTTCAACTGGATGCACTGAAAAAGGAAGGCTGTAAAAACGTTTTTACCGATAAAGTTTCAGGGGTAAAATCTAGCAAACCCAGCTTTGAGAAGCTGATGGAATATGCAAGGCCGGGTGATACAATTGTCATTTGGAAGCTGGACCGATTGGGAAGAAGTACTGTAAAGCTTATAGAGCTGATGGAATTATTAAA
>CAYRQO010000059.1:0-5076 GCA_964426515.1 uncultured Candidatus Saccharibacteria bacterium
TTAAGACTGTTTGGATGTTCTTACGTTCCTGTAAGGTGTCTATCTTGTCGGGGAAGAGGATGGTGGCTTGAGAGATGAGGGGGAGGAGGAAGGATAGGAGAAAAAAGATTAAATATATCCCTATTTTTAAGTGTTTAGCCTTTTTTGCTATTGGCTCTTTCATTTTTAGATTATAGCAGAAAATAAACGATTTTGTATAGCGTTTTAAACCTTTAAAACAGACGTGCAATATGCACATCTTTTTGCCTCAAGTGGTATTTCACTTAAACACTCTCCACATTTTTTAGTAGTTTCATCAAGAGGTTTTTCTTTTCGAGTTTTAGATATTAAAGTATTAATTGGCGTAACTACAAAAAAATAAACCGCCGCCGCAACAATTAAAAAAGCAATGAGGGCATTAATGAAATTTCCATACATAAAATTACTTTCATTGATCGTAAACATTAAACCCGAAAAATCTGGGGCTTTAAAAACCGCACTAATGAATGGCGTTAGAATATCTTTGACTAATGAATTAACTACTGTCCCAAATGAAGCTCCAATAACAACTCCAACCGCCAAATCAACAACATTCCCACGAAGTATAAACTGTTTAAATCCTTTAAGCATATATTATTAAGTAATTATTTTAATGAGTTAATTATACCTCGAAGATTACAAAAAAAGAAATTGTTTATTCTAGTTTAAAATTAACACTCATTTTAAGTTTTTCTTTTGGTTTAATCATTTTCGGATTATCGATCAATCCATTCTTGTCACGCATAACTGGTTCGACACAAATAAAATCCTGCCCAGGCATGGACCAAATCCAAATTTTTTCAAATTCTATCGAGGGGTCAATTATTATTGTTCCAAGAGAAGGGATTATCAATTTAATGACGGCTTTTGGGTCTTTTATTTTTGGATTATCAATCGAAATATACTCTCCGTTTGACCATTTTTCTATTTGATCTTCTATCTGCTTACTGCCCTCAAAATCAAACTTAATATTTTTTTTCTCACTATTTGGAACTTTAAAATATGGATGGAGGCCCATTGAAATAGGCATATCTATTTCTTCTTTGTTCTCAATTACTTGTTCTAAAGTAAAAGAACCATCTTGTTCAAAATTCCCACTGACTGAAAATCGAAAATCATATGGATAAATTTTTTTTGTCTCTTCGTTTGATAAAAGTATCTCTTTAAAACCATTTTGTATCGACTCTTTTTTCCATTTTAATTTCCTAGCGAAACCATGTTGGGCCAAATCGGGGTATAAAGAATTTTCAGAAAGTGAACCAGAGTTAGGGAAAAGAATTGGAATACCACCCCTAACATTTGCATTCTCATCTTTAAAAGTCTCTTCGTCTAAATAAAGAATTTCTTTTCCATTTAAAACCATTGAGTTAATAATCCCCCCACGTTCTGGGTAAAAAGAAACCTCACTGCCATTAGGTCCCTTAATCGTTTCAATTATTTTGGAAATATTTTTTTGTTCAAAGGAGTTTTTTTCCATAAATTACTTCTCTTTCTTTTTCTTCTCTTCATATGCCCGAATACCATGCTCATCAAAACCTAAGTGATGCCCTACTTCATGCCGTACAACGTCAAAAACCATTTCACTAATTTTTTTTGGGTCATTTCCTGCCAACATCTCGATCGGATGTTTGAAAATTGTTATTTTATCTGGCAATACCCAGGAATAGCCTGTACCCCGATTAAGCTTGGAAATTCCTTCGTATAAACCAAGCAACATCTCACCTCTTTTAATTTTCATCTCATTAGCTTTTTCTTTCCTAACTTCCGACTCTACCAAAAAAACAACGTTCTTCATAGCTTTCTTCCCCGCCTCAGGTAAGGCCTGAATGGCCTCGGATACTAATTGTTCAAATTCATTTTCGAGCATTGTTATTATTTTTTAAATCTAAAAAAACATCTTTTAGAGAAAAGATAGCCCAGACACCATTCAATATTAAAAATGGAATACTTGATAAAAGAATTGCGTAGACAACAAGTAGGGCCGAACCAATAAAATTCCCCCCATCATACCAAAGACTTTTATTATTAACCTTATTCGTCTGCTCCAGAATGAAAAATATTAAAATAATACTCGCCCCCAAAGTCCCAATAATTAGAGTTATATTCATAATCTTAAGTATACCAAATACAAAACATCAAGTCATTCGGACGTCGTATGCTCTGAGAGTTTCAATTGTTATGGTTAAGGTAGAGATTCCAAGACACTTGTAGCACTATTGTTTAGAAAAATAATCTTCCAATATTTCTTTTGCTAGTATTGAGAA
The DNA here is from genome assembly GCA_964426515.1 of uncultured Candidatus Saccharibacteria bacterium. GTDB lineage: Bacteria > Patescibacteriota > Minisyncoccia > Phycocordibacterales > UBA9973 > UBA8515. Next base: position 2,283 of record CAYRQO010000059.1, read on the forward strand.
TTTATAGTCATTTAAATTGTCATCTTTACTTATCTCCACAAAACCCTTACCTTCTCTCACAACCAAATTGTTTTTATCAATGTCTTTTGCAATATAAATATAACAAGTAATATCTTCCCCGTGAATAATTTTATTCTTCTCAAATATCTTAAAAAATGAAATATCTTCGGTTGATAAATTTAAAAAAACTTCTTCCTTCATTTCTCTTATTGCAGTCTGCTCTGGTGTCTCTCCTTCTTCCACTGAACCACCAAATGTAGTTACTAATTCTGGATTCATAATATTCGGATTATTGTCTCGTTGTTGCATTAAAACTTTCCCTTCGGGTGTTATGAGAAGTACTCCTGCATATTTTTTATCTGTATTTTTCATATTTAATATACTTCTTGTTGATAGCATTTCTCACAATAAACAATTTCTGGTCGGTCTGGAGAATATGAAGTTTCAAATTTTTCGTTACAATGGTTATTCCCATGGAAATGACTAGATCGATTACACATACAAGACCTATTCCACAATTTGAGCGGGTTTAATTTATTTAATCTCCCATAATGCCTACAATTTGGGCAAAGTTTTGGGATTGGTAATTTCATTCTTTTATAAAAATCAAGTTCACTTTTAATTAGTTTAAATGCAGTTGAACAACCATGGTCGCAATTTCCTTCATGTGAACATCCGATAACTTCATTTAATATTTCATGATTCACATCATCAATATTATCGGGTATATCTTCTGGTTTGAGTGTTATATTATAATTTTTTTCAATTGGGTCATTCCATCTTAGTCCCCTGCTTAGAACCTCTTCTTTTGTCAAAGGAAAATACTCTTGTGCCGATGTTTCGTTATATTCAAATGTTGATAGCTTCATTGGGAAAAATTCACCATATTCATTTGTGTTCCTCATATGCTCAATTATTTTAGAAACAATTTCTTCATACTGTTCTTTTGTATATTGTTTATTTAATATGCAGTATTCGTTATTTTCAAGACCTATGCAACCAAAAAGATTCCTGGAGTTTTTTATTCTCATAGAATAAAAAATGTTGCTAGAGTCTGAAGCTCTTACACAACAATAGCAATTATATGCTGCAGCTGTTGCAGTACATTCATATATAAGTTGGCTGTTTCTTCCTCCACTATATGCATCCATAGCATCTTTATATTCCATAACATCCCAAAGATATTTTACATCTTCAGTATTTTTTACTCCAAAACAAGAAATACTATTTTTACAATTCATTATGTTGTCGCCTGTACAGTTCAGTGAATTAATAATGTTTAGATATTTTTTAATTGAATTTTTGTTAATATCATCAAACTCTTTTACTGCTTTTTCTTTTATGTAATTTGACCCTAAATAATATTCTGCTACTGCTTTTTTGTATTCATCCTTTGATAATTGTTGATTTTTAAAAAAATATTGTTTATTTTTTAGATTACAAGACATAAAACAATCTAAGCAATTTTTACAATTAGAAAGAAAATTTGAATTAGAACAATTTTCACAAAAATATAGATAGCTACTATTACTACAATTAATACACTCAATGCTTTCGTACAATAAATCTGAGGATTTAACTACCTGCATACAATCTAAACAATTTTTTGATTTATTACCTCGGTAGGTATAAATCATATTTTCTGAAAAGTGAGTCCTCGTACACATATAACAATTTTTTGAGCGACTCATATCATTGTTGTATTCGCAGTTCTCAGATGACCCTATTCGCAAAGATGGCCAAGGAACATCAAGCATTAACTGATTAAATTGTTCAAAGAAACTTTTAACAAAATCAAAATCTCTACCATACTCCATCATATCAACTTGATTAGTATCCCAATAAGAACGACTGTAGACTTTATACGGCGAGTTGGGTGTGAAAATAGATATTATATTTTCGCCTGTTTTGTCACATTTTCTTCTGAAAAGATTTCTCTCATTACGAAAACTCATTCGTCTCATCTGACGACATTCTGGGCAAAAGGTTGGTGGCGGAACTTTTATCTTCTCATAAAAAGAAAAATCATCTGGCTCAATAATGAAGTCTCTTTTGCAATTCTGACAATTCCTTGTTTCTGTGTTCATAATTATAAAAATTTAAATATATTTATTCCTTAAAGTTTAAAAAACCATTCTGTTGTAACCAAAACCACAATATATCAGCACTGCGTCCCTCTTGAATTTCTCTCCTTGATAATTTTTCAAAAATTTCTTTCGCGGACAATATAATTATTTCAATATTACCCTGTTCATATCCCTCTAATTCTTGTTCGCCAAATTCAGCATTAGTGACCTTAAAATAATGTAAATCCCATTCTACTGATGCACCATCTTTTGATACACCAAGATATTCATAAGCCCCACCACGAATACCAGCCTCTTCTTTCCCTTCTTTTTCGGCCGCATTTTTTACCATCAGAGACATGTCATCTTCATTTTTTTTACTTAAATCAAACTGTTCTAAGCTATCAAAAACTTTCCCACCAGGCAAACGAAAATCATAGCCCTCGACTTCACGACGAATTTCTTTCGTCATGAGAAGTGCTTTTTGACCATCTTTTTCTGTTTCTATAATCAGACGAGTTCCTGGCGCCCGAACAGCAACCTCAAATTTAGTATTTGACTGACCTACAAAATTAATAATCTCAAACATCTTACCTCTATACATCACCTCAAAACCAGGAAGTTTATCTAAATTATTTTGTTTAATACTTAATTGTTTACCCATAATATAATTATACCACTCAAATTCTTCGAACGGAAACAGCTATATAATATATAAATATTATATA
>CAYRQO010000060.1:0-5051 GCA_964426515.1 uncultured Candidatus Saccharibacteria bacterium
TAATATTTAACCCATCAATATTACAGTGTAAGCTATTCCCCTTTTTTTGTCTACCCAAGAAAAATATATGAAATATTACAAAAAAACACCGCTATTTCTAACGATGTTTTTACCCGAACCGAGTAACGAATGAAGTTAGAACTTAGAAAAAAGTTAGTCTTTCATTCCAATTTTCCACACTCCTTTTTCAAGAAATGCCTCAACGGTTTGACGATTTGCTTTGTTAATTAAATTTGAATGTGACAGTTTATTCTTTTTTGCATAATCATTGAGTGTCATAATATGAGCACCTTCGATATAAGCAAGCCGTTTATGATAACTATTTGTCAAGGCTTTTCCCACAATTTCTTCCATGATATCAGTATTCCCTTTTTCATCAAATTCTTTAAACGCTTCGTAATACATTTTTCTATCAATGAATTTGATATTTACAGGAACGTACCCCTCTCGGATCAATAAATAATTATTGATGACTCGTCCAATACGACCATTGCCATCAACAAAAGGATGAATATGCTCGAACATAAGATGCAAACGTGCAATACGTTTTATAATAGGCTCATGACTACTTGCGTTATATTTTACAAGCATATTTTCTAACATTGGGATAACTTCTTTTGGGTCTACCGCAATATGACTTCCGACTCTCACCCATTCACCGTCAGTACGAAAACGACCCGCAATATCATCTCGAATATTTGAGATAAGCATTTTATGAAGCGACAAAATAACATCAAGTGTTAATTCCTGTTCTTTTGCTTTTGTATCAATGTAGGTGACAACTCGTGCAAGGTTCTTTGCTTCAAAGATTTCTCTTTCAGTGATATATCTATCCAAATCTATTTGTAAAAGAATTTTTTCTGTTTCTTCGAGGCTCAAAGTACTATTTTCAATGGCATTTGAGTTATATACCTGCTCGGCTACTTCAGCTTCACTGAGCAACTTTAAAAAAGCCTGTTTGTTTACAGACGCTTTATAATATCTTTCGCGTAAAATATTAACCCTTTTAAAAATTTGAGGTGCTTTTGCCATATACTGACAATATATCATATTTTCACGATTTTGTCAATATAATCGTGAAAATATGAATTTTTATTTATGTTTTTCACTGTTTTTATAGAAAATATAACTTATTAGAGATGAAAAAACCGCCAGTTTTAGCGGTTTTAACTTTAGAGCCGAGTAACGAATGACGTTAGAACTGGGAATCTACAATATCTTATTAAATTCCCCGCTTTTGAGATTTAGGGCGTATCTGTACAAAGTTCACCAAGTTCACACGTTCACAAAAATAACTAAAGATTTAACCCAATTTTTAACTGACCAATTGTAGACTCTAATCTTCTAATTAAATCATCATAAGTCAAAATATCAATTACATTTTTGTACTTCCTCTTGATAATCTCAAAATCACGTATTTGAACAAGATTTAAACCTGTATCTCTACCCATAATAATTAGTGCTGAAGGGTTAGTAATTTTAACTTTTAAATTTTTGGGAAGTTGGTCTTTATATTTTTTAGTTAAAGCTCGTTCTCCTTTTATACCCCACATATTTAGATAAAAAATGTATTTTTCAATCTGCATTACAGTTCCAGATAATTCACGCAATGGTATATAATTATCTCTATATTTTGACTTAGTAACAATACAATTATCAAAGGGTTTCTTTACCTCTATAATATCAATATTACCATCTGCATCGACCAAAAGAAAATCCAACTCTCGATTTGTATTATTATGAGTATCTTTGACACTAGTTTTTTTGAAAACTGATATATACTTTGGATATAGAAGTAAAATAATTTGTAACATTTCATTTTGCCATTGTTGTTCACTATACTCATTTTCACCTTCAAGCATTTTCCTCAACTTATACAAAATAGCCTCATATTTTTCCAACTCTGTATTTTGAAAAGTTTCGTATACATTTTCTCCTTTTATACTTATTTTTTTATTCAAATATTGGTGGTAGGATTTTTCTGTGTCGATAGTAGTATCGAGATAGTTCTTTAAAATTGATCCTATACGGGCCTGAGCATATTTATCTAGCTCATACGAGTTAGGAAACTCTTTTAAAAGTCGAAGAAACTCTTCTTTGGGAAGAGTGTTTATATTATTACCGCCAATATAAATATCTTCTCTAACCAACTCATTAATTTTTTTAAAAATGGAGATGTCTCTTACTGAGATAAAAAAACTGGGTGTTAACTCTATATCTTTGCTGATATATAAATCATGCTTAATGTTTAATTTTCTGCCCTCAATTTTAAAATATTCTTCTTGCCTTTTTCCTAAAATAAACTCAATGGGTTTATTTCCTTGCGAATTTTCAGATTTTGTTAAAAGATCATTAGGTTCAAAAATAAAAGTCTTTTTTATCTTTACTTCTCCTAATTCCTGCATGTTTGAAAAAATCCACTCATTGTGTTCTAGCGTATATTCTAAAACTAATAAACTATTTTGTTTTTCAAACTTAAGCATAAAGTAATTCAATTTATAACTTTTTTATTCCTATCTTAACTTCTCATACTGTTTGGTATACTCTTTCAGTGAATCAATCCACTTTTGGTATAACTCTTCACTCGGAGTATCTCGATACTGCGTCACAATTTCTTCAATTTTTCGATCTATATTTTTGAGAGTCGGATGTTGCATAAAAAAAAATAAATATCTTTAAAAAATATTTTTCTACTTTTTATAATTTTCAATCTTTTGTTGAATGTCATCCATACTTTCATAACCTTCGCCACGCCATATTACTCTAAATGACTCAAGTTGTTTTTCTGTTAAGACATCTTTTAAATTAAGATATTCATAAGATACATGAAAAGCAACATTTTGATTTGGCTGACACAATGTTTTCTCAGTAATTGCTTGGATACAAGAATTTACTTTGGGACTATAAAAAACTTCTTGCAATTCACGAATCTCTTTACAAAAACTGTAAGAACCATCGTTATCTCCCCTTCTTTCTATTATTTGTTTTTGGTTAAAAACTTCAACTTCTTTATTTATATTATCTTTATAACTTGCACACTCTTCTTTTTGTTTAAAGGTTACTTCCTTTTTTGGTACTTCTGATTTAGGGGATACCTTCTGACACCCCATTCCTGAAAATATAAGCAAACTACATACAATTAAACTTTTCCAAAACATATACAAATATACTTAATTTATAACCATTCGCTTACTTCAACGTCCCCCGTCTACTTTGACTAAAGTTATTTAAATATTATTCAAATGAATAAAAATCAATACCAGAAAGTAATTCCCCTCTAAGTCCTGATAAATCTAATATTTTTTTAGAAAAATCTTTTCGCCCTGCATCAGCTTTTTTGTTACCTTCTTTCCAATCTTCAAAATAACTGTAAGAATAGTAGACATCATAGGTATTTACCACTTGCTGAGTAGAACCTTTAAAAAGTTTCATACCTATACTATATTGTTCCTCTTCACTCCAGTGTTTCTGTTTTGTTTTTGTCACAAAATAACAATCATTATCTTTAGGAGAAAAAAAGGTGAAAAGAAATTGTTCACCAAACTTAACAACAGCTTTAAAACTAGGAATTTTAGCAATACAAGCGTCATTGTTTACCTTATCTAACTCAACTTTACTACTTTTTACCATCTTTTCAAGTGAAATAATACCTTCTTTTAAATCTGGATTTTCTTTCATTGAAGCAAGCAGTAATGCATTGAATCTAAGTTTATATTTATCACTTTTATTAAATTCTTCCATCGTTGTTTTAATTTTATCATCAGGTATATTTACCAAATTTATATATGCCTCTAGATTTTTAGTGAAATCTTCCTTTGATAGAAAATATTCATAATCTTCAATAAATGGATCTTTTTCCACTTTTTGAGCAATTTCAATATTAGCAGAAATTGGTGGAATTGATGAAACTTCAGTAACAGAATCTAATGCAACGGGTGAAGAAGAATTAACACAACCAAATCCTAATGTTATGACTAAAGTAAATAAAGCTAAAGTTTTCCAAAACATATAACTAAAAATTAAAGTTTTAATTATTTTCATCCAACTGTTCATCTGGATGTTCCAGTTCGTAAATACGATCATTAAGTTTTTCGAGTTCCTTATTTATTCTAAAAAATATATATAGTAAAACACCAGCGATGACAATAAAACTTAATTTATCTAAATACATAATATTAACATTAGAGGATAACCGTTTTTAACAGACGCCTATATATCCATTGTCAAAAGAATTTATTTAATTCCTTTTTCCATTAAACATTTATTATATTCGTTGTTAAATATTTCTTCATACGAAGCTCTTTTAATCAATTCACGGCCACTCATTATCCAATTATTGTCAAAATTAAGAGCTTCTTGTTTAGCATTGTCAGCTGTTTCAAAACAACCTTTTCTTATCTGAACAGGACGAAATTCGTACCAATAAAAATTGAAGCTTATTGCTACTAAAAAAATTATAATTATTAACCAATATTGTTTTAATATATCCATAAATTCTTTATAAAGTTATTTGTACACTTAAAATAGCCCATTAACGCTTATTTTTATTACCTTTAGAGGTTCTTGTGTAGCGAGTTATTAGAATAAAAATAATATATCCAATCAAATATCCGACAGGCATGTCACCATAATACCACGAATTTACAAATATAAATCCGATAGCCATTACCAGCATTCCAACCCAAAAACCGTATTTAAAATCAACACCGTCAAAATTCACGTCTGGCACTTCAGACTTATTGGGAGAGCCATAGATATTATCTGGGTGCAACTGTTCTCTGACTGATTTATTTAGTGCTTGCTTATCTTCTGTCATACTTTTATTTTGATTTATTAAATTCAATATAATATGCGATCCATATAACAACAAGAAAACCGATAAACAAAAATACAAGTGAATATTCCTTTAAAATTCCTGCCAAAGTCGCCATCCCAACGAAATAGCCAACCCAAAATACATATGTTTTTATATTTTTTTGTTCTTGAAATTCATCCATTTCTTTTTTTGAAAACATACATTTTCTTTAAAACTTCTATATCTTTTTAGTTTC
>CAYRQO010000061.1:0-5014 GCA_964426515.1 uncultured Candidatus Saccharibacteria bacterium
CCTAGCGGAAATGTCCGAGGCTCAAATTCGTATTGCACACTTGACCCACCCTCCCATTCGCGTGTGCGCAAAACCCCGCTCGCGAGGACAAGAGGGTGCGAGCGGAACTCCCTGTGAAAAACTAAACATTTATCTAGCTATTTTTGACTTGTTAATATTCATGAACTCGTACGCAGTTTTAGAAAAATTCAGAACCAAAGTCAGTAATTCCTTTGGTGTGATTGTAGAAGTACCCTCGCCATTATTCCTGTCTACATGTTTAATAGCTATGCCCCCTTGCATGTCATTCATAAACCAAGTATCTTCGTTTAATATTTGTACATGCTCAATTTTTTTACTTCTATAAAAAGTCAATTTATTTATTATGTGATCTGCAGTAAGTCCGAATTCTTTTAGAAATTGAGAGTAAAATTCATCATTACTTTCTTTCATACTATTTAAAAATTTTTCCACAGTACCACTCCGAATTCCATCTTTAGGATTAATGAAATGTAAGAATTTCGCATATTGATCTAAGAAAATTTTAGAAAACAGATAGAGTGCTTTGAAATCAACTTTAACTTCTTTCATAAGATGATCAGATTTTTTCATTTCAATCTGTACTTCATCGGGGTATCTCCCTGATTTTGTGTTCTGCCATTCTGGCATTCTTTGAATTTTGCACTCCTGTTCTACCCATTGTCCTATATTCATTCCAAGTCTATGCGAAAGTGTTTTTATTTCGTCAAAAGAACTCAAGATCATTGAGTGTCCCTTATTGAACATGTTTTCTTTATGAATCCTAGAAATATCCTTCGTTCTATCGAATTCAGAGAATAATTTAATAGAATTTTCAATTTCAATAATTATACTATCAAACATAACTTATGATGGATTTTTACAAACTTTGGGGTACAGGCCATAAATGTAGCTAATTTATTTTTTCTTTTTTGATTTAATGAGAGCATATTTGTACTTTCTTATTACCGCAGAAATTTTATTATTTATTAACTAAATCTACAAAAGATTCAATATTAGAACCAGAATCAATTAATTTTTTATGGAGATCCTTAAAATTTTCTGTAAAAGAATCTATTGTTTTATTTTCTTTAACTATCGAAGAAAACAACTTAATACTTACTAATACCATAAATGATTTGTCTTTAATAAATACAAACTGATAGTACTCCGCTACACGATTATGAATTTTAGGTGCGACCAATAATGCTCCATTAAATTTACCGTTTACACTACACTTTTTTAAATGTGCGGAAACAGAGGTCGTTTCACTATTTTCTTGTTGCTTAGAACTAGATATCATTGTAGCTTCTAATATATACATATGCTTAAAATCTTCAAAAATAATGTCGGCTTTACCAGCTCCAGCAAAGCTTTTTGGTGTTCCATCAGAATTAAGACGCATTGATGGCTTCACAAATTTATGTCCATATTGTTTTGCAAATAAAAGCGCCATTAACCATTCAAGCCTAACGGGTGCTGGTATAGTTTCTTCATACTCTGATTTAGCCTTTAGCTCCTTTGATAAAATAGAGAGTTCTTTATATAAAATTTCAAATTTAATTTCAGAAACTTTGTCTCTAAAAATAAACTCGCTATTTTTTTCATCAAGCAATCTTAATTGATCGCTTTCCTTTAAGTCTTTTGGTAATTCAAAAGTGTTATCAACCGACTTAATTTTTTCGAATTGATATGTAATTATTTCTCTCTTTTCTATTTCAGAAGACTCCCACGGAATAATAATACCTGAAACAAAGTTTTTATAGTCATCCTCATTAGAGAATAACTCATATTTATAATCTTCATACTTAGTAATGAGTTGCTTTATTTTCACAGCGTTAAATCCAACAAATCGGATATATGAATATCTGGATCTACCATGAACTTCAAGTAAACCTGTCATTGAAAATTTTCTCATTATTTCATCAGGATATTCTGAAGTGAAAGTTTCGTCTTTTACTTCAATAATATTGTTTTCTTTAAAATATTTTTTAAAATAGTCTGAATTAAACTCTTTGCCAAAAATTTTTCTATATTCGATAATTTTTTCAGCGATTTGCTTATAATCACAATCCTTCATAGATAAAATAAATCCACCAAATTCATGAAACAATATACCGTTTTCTAGAAAATCTGAGTTCTGATCATTTATCCTATAAAAATTATTAATATACTCAAGAATAAATATAGTATTAAGAAAAGGTCTTGCCTTGTTCAAAACAGTTTTTCTATTTATATTTCCATAATGCATACCAAGCAATGATTTTGTGTATACAATTTCCACGTCTTCACCATTTAAATAATCACTACCAAGTTTTGTTATATTTAGAACAGGCTCATTTCTCTTCCCTCGAAGCGTAATAAATTCTAGATCTTTTAAAGCTCTAATTTGAGTCATGACCCTTCCGTTATTTCCAGGACCTTGAGGATTATCCCTAATTATTTTAGAAATTTCATCATCATCCAATGAAATTTTATTTTCAATTTTTTCTAAAATCTCATTAGAAATTATATTGGGGATATATACTCCCGTTCTAATAAACTCGCGATATATTTTTTGCTTATTATCTGTATCTAATCTTAAACCATCAAAAACAGCGATCACCCTAAGAAAATCAATATTCCTTTGAGGGTTTCTGACTGTGGTATTTATTGAAAATACTTTATATCCTTTTCTGTTTCCTGCTGTTCCCATATATTTTAATAATTAGTTATCAAAACCTCTTCAGCCTCTGATAAATTTTTCTTTTGATAATTTGAATTTGTGTATTTTCTATTAATTTTATGGATGGTATATTTCTTGCTCCACTTAATTAATAAATTATTCTCTCTCCCATTCGACCTTAATACGTTTGATAGAGCAAATTTTTTACCCTTAATATTTAATTCATCGAGTATTTCAAGTAATTCTTTTTCTTTATCTATATTCCAATCTGTATTATATGGAGCAGTAGTAATTAGATAAGGAGGATCAAAATAATATAAAGCATCTTTTTGATATAAAGTTTTATCTCTAAAATCTTTATTTGAAAATATAATACTTTTTGTTTTTAGAGCCTGTGAATATTTTTTTGTCTTTTCCCTCAAAGATAAAGAAAAATCAACTTTCCCTACAGGTAAATTATATATACCATTTTTATTAAATCTAATATAATGATTGAAACTAAAAATCGTAAGAGCAAATAATAAAATAGGACTTTTCTTATTAATATATTCAGAACGAAGTTTTGAAAAAGGCTCTTTGTTAAATATAGATAACCCCTCATGTCTTATTTCTGGGTATATTTTATTCCCTTTTCTAAAAGTATCAGTAAAACCATATTTATTAATAATTTTATCAATTTTATTTATTATAAGATCTGGATCTTCACTTACAAACATTTTAAGTATTTCAATAATTTCTTTAAAACTATCGTTCATTACTATTTTTTTATATTTCGAGTTCAAGGACACTAATCCACTACCACAAAAAATATCGCAGATAATTTTTTTATCACTATTTAATAGAGGTATTATTTGTTCTAATACTTTAAACTTATTACCTGTATAGTTTAATGGTGAATTTATCATCTTATAATTCTTTCTAAGATCTTTTTATAATATTTTTCATCAATTTCAGAACCAATTACTTTCCTGTTTTTATTTAATGCCGCAACCGCTGTAGTTCCAGAACCCAAAAATGGATCAAAAATAATATCACCTTGTTTTGTATGAATCTCTATTATTTCTTCTATTAATGTTAAATTTTTCTGAGTAGGGTGAATTCTGTTTTTTCCTCCAGCAGAAACCCCTGTTTTAAATTCAGGTCGAAGATAAGAAACTGAATTAGGTTTATTAAATGTCCATTGTGAACCTTCCTTAACTACCCATAATGCCAATTCGTAATCATTAACATATCTACGATCAACATTTCTAGGCATTGGGTTGTTTTTAATCCAGCGAATTATGTCTTTAATAATGAAACCTTGTTTTTCAAGTTCTTTGGCAATATCCCCCATGTTTTTCCAATTATTAAAAATGATAATTGTCCCTCCATGTTTAATAATTTTTGAAATATTTTTAAGCCATTTTATTTGATCAAAATCATAATCCCAATCACCGTAATTCATTCCGCTTCTTCCCATATTTGAATATCCTAATTGGTGATTTCTACTTACATTATACGGCGGGTCAGTTATTATTGCGTCAACTACAATTTTGTTCTTTATCATTTTTGATATTAATTTAGAGCAATCTGTATTATAAATATTACAATTAATATCACTTTTTTTATTTAAATGTTTTATTTCTGAGACGATATTATTTTTTTGAGTCTTATTTTGAATGTTCATATTATTTATTCATTTCCCTCCAATCTCTTTCGACGATCATCTAAAATTTCATCTTCAAACTCAAAATAAAGTGTTCCTTGTGGTCGTCTTTGATATCCAAGCAATTCCATAGCAAAGTTCGATAAACTACTCACCTTATTCCCAATTTTAATTTTGTCGTTCTTCATAACCTCAGCGACAATATTCGAATCTCGTGTAAAAGTTAGTTTTGATCCGACAGGAATTCCGTATTGTGCAAAATGAAATCTTGAACGTCGCTCTTTGACTTCATCAACCTCTTTCTCTTGTTCTTTAGTTAGACCAATATCAATTTTTTCCTCTTTTATCTCAACCCTTTTCAAAGCCAAGGTCGCATATTCAGGGTTCATTTTGAAAAATTCACGACTATCACGAGCTCTACGATCAGCAAAAATAGAGTGTAGCCATTTTTCTTCTTTTTCAGCATCCTCTACGGTGGCTGCATAATAAATTTCAAAAGGAAGAGGAACTCCAGTTCGATCTAACTGCTTTATTCTTTCCTTAACATCACCATGAGTAAATCCTATCTTGATATACTCTGGCATCGATTCATTTTTTAAAATATAGACAATTTGATTCATATAATTATTTCAAAAGTTCGCTACTGGAAATCCCCAGTGCATTAGAGATTTTTTCCAAAGTGGAAAGAGTGGGATTCATACGACCAT
>CAYRQO010000062.1:0-4854 GCA_964426515.1 uncultured Candidatus Saccharibacteria bacterium
ATGAAGAAGAAAAAAATATACAACAAGACGAAGTAATAGATGATGTAACTTTTGTCGAAAGCACAGAAGATGGGGAAGAGTTGCCAAAAAAAGATATAGCAAAAAAATTAAGAGAAGAAATAAAAAAACTTCAAAATGAAAAAGAGGAGTATTTAACGGGCTGGCAAAGAGCTAAAGCGGATTATGTAAACCTTCAAAAAGAACTTGATTCTGCTCGTATAAATATTGCTATTTTAACTAAAGAAAAAATGGCAGAAAAACTATTACCAGCCCTTGATAGTTTTGAAATGGCTTTTGCCAACAAAGAACATTGGGAAAAAATTGATAAAGATTGGCAAGATGGCATTACTTCAATATATCAGCAATTTATTTCAGGTTTAGAAAAGTCTGGAATTGAAAAAATTGACCAGGCTGAAATTCCATTTGATCCAAACATTCATCAATCGATAAGTATTGTTGAAACAGATGATGAAAAAAAAGATCACACAGTAGAAAAAATACTTCAAATTGGCTATAAAATCGGCGACCTGTCAGCCGACAAGGCGGGGCGTGTCATTCGCCCAGCTAAAGTGACTATTTACGAATACAAAAAATAAATACCAAACGCAATACGAAATAAAAATGTTCTCGAGCGAACCATTGCGCAGGCCGACGGGCCGAGCGTAGCAAAATCTCAGCAGAGATTTATGCGCGGTGAGTCCGAGAATTTTTTTATGAAGTATTGAATACTATTTACTAATAAATTTTAAAAATTCTTTTTCTGTTTCTTCGTCGAGTTTATTTGTGACAATTATCATCATCTCGGTTTTTAGGCTGAGGTCTTTTTTTATATTAGTGAAAAGATTTTCATATGGATACATTGAAATCCAAACAGAATTTTTAAGACAAATGAATCCAGCTTTTTTAAGTAAGTAGCGAAGAGCTTCTCTTTCACTTTTTCTTTCTTCAGGTAAATCAAGAATTATAATTCGCCAAAATCCATCCCAACTATTTGAAACAAGAGTTGTATCGTCATCAAGAGCATTACTATTAAAACGCTTTTTACCTTCTTCGGATAACCGAAAGTAGGGCTGACAATCTGACTGGAAACACTCTACAAGCCCATCTGAGGCCAAATTCTTAATAGAACGTGATATTGCATATTCAGGGCGATTTTTACTAAAATAGGCCCCTTTTATTGAATTTTCAACTTCATTTTTAAGACTTTCAAAAGAGATAGCCTTTTTTCTAGCCAGTGTTTTAAAAATAGCCTTTTGAATTGATGGTTTTTTCTCCATTTAACTATTATATCATTAGAATATATATTAGACAATACTTTTGCGGTCACGAAATACTTGTCAAAATATTTACGTTAGTATATAATACAGAGGTTGTAGATTTTTGAAATCATAAAATAGCTCTTCTCGAAATGCACACATAAATTTCTGCTGAAATTTTGCTCTGCTCGGCCCGTCGGCCTGCGCAAGGCATTTCTCAAAGACTATTTTATTTATTCAAAAATCTATTAAATTTATTATAAACATTATTAATTTAAGAATTAGGTTTAAGTGGCTAGTTTCTAGTGATTAGTAAAATACTGGAACCTAGAAACAAGAACCTAGAAACTAATCATGAGTAAAATCATAGGTATCGATTTGGGTACAACAAATAGTGCAGTAGCGATTATTGAAGGTGGTCAACCAAAAATTATCGAAAATATAGAAGGAGCACGAACTACTCCATCGGTTGTGACGGTGGCTAAAAATGGCGATCGAATGGTTGGACTATTAGCCAAGCGTCAAGCGGTGACAAATCCAGAAAATACTATTTATGGTATAAAGCGATTTATTGGTCACTTATTTGATGATCCTGAAATTCAAAAAGACGACAAGACAACACCATATAAAATTCAAAAAGGAACAACTGGTGGAGTTGAAGTAAAATTAGGAGATCAATGGCTTCGCCCAGAAGAAATTTCAGCAAAAATTTTAGCAAAAATAAAAGCTGATGTCGAAGCTAAATTAGGTGAAAAAATTACTGAAGCTGTTATCACTGTGCCGGCTTATTTTAATGATGCTCAGAGAAAGGCTACGAAAGATGCTGGAGTGATTGCTGGACTTGATGTTAAAAGAATTATCAATGAACCAACAGCCGCCGCTTTGGCTTATGGATTTAATACGAAGAAAAATGAAAAAATAGTTGTTTACGACTTTGGAGGTGGAACATTTGATGTTTCAGTTTTGGAAGTTGGTGATGATGTTATTGAAGTGAAATCAACAGATGGTGACTCACACATGGGTGGTGAAGATATTGATCAAAAAATTGTTAAATGGATTGCCGATGAATACAAAAAAGAATCAGGCATTGATGTGACCAAAGATATGCTTGCTCTTCAACGTTTAAAAGAAGCTGCCGAGAAAGCAAAACACGAACTTTCAACTACTATGGAATCTGAAATTAATATTCCATTTATAACTTCTGATGCTTCAGGGCCAAAACATTTACTTTTGAAGATGACTCGAGCCATGCTTGAATCTTTAGCCCTCGAATATGTTGATCGTTCAATCGAAATAACAAAAAGAGCCTTGGATGCTTCGCCATTTAAGATGAATGAAATAAATGAAATCATTTTAGTTGGTGGACAAACAAGAATGCCGGCAATCGTAGAAGCGGTTAAAAAATTATTTGGCCGTGAACCAAATCGTTCTATCAACCCCGATGAAGTTGTGGCATTAGGTGCTGCCGTTCAAGCTGGAGTCTTGCAAGGTGATGTTCGCGATGTTTTACTTTTGGATGTTATCCCACTTTCTCTTGGTATTGAAACATTAGGTGGAGTGGCAACTAAATTAGTTGAAAGAAATACAACAATTCCAAGTTCTAAATCTCAAACTTTTTCAACTGCTGCCGACAATCAAACATCTGTCGAAATTCATATTACTCAAGGAGAGCGTCCAATGGCCTCTGATAATAAATCATTAGGACGATTTATCTTAGATGGAATTCCACCAGCCCCTCGTGGTATGCCACAAGTTGAAGTTACTTTTGATGTTGATGCCAATGGAATATTAAATGTGAAAGCTAAAGACAAAGCTTCCGGCAAAGAACAATCAATTCGCATTGAAGCAAGTTCAGGTTTAACTGATGCTGATATAAAGAAAATGAAAGATGAAGCTGAAGCTCATGCTGAAGAAGATGCCAAGAAAAAAGAATTAGCTGATGAAAAAAATACAGCTGAGATGATGATTTTCACTGCTGAAAAATCTTTAAAAGAATACGGAGACAAGGTTCCAGCTGAAACAAAAAATTTAGTCGAAGAAAAAATTAAAGAAGTTAAAACTGCCAAAGAAGGATCTGATTTAGCTGCTATAAAAACAGCAGTTGAGAATTTAACGACTGAGCTTTCTAAAATTGGCGAGATAATGAATAAAGCTAGTGCTGAACAAAATCCAACTTCCGCCTCCGCCGAAGGCTCTGGCGAGACAAAGCCTGAGACTCAGAGTGAAGAAATAAAAGATGCAGAAGTGAAAGAAGAAAAAAAATAATTATAAATATATGTAATGCCTCCTAAAAAATGTTTGCTACGATTAGTGTTCAGCATAAAATAGTCTTACCAGCGAGGCGCGCGCAAGGCCGACGGGCCGAGCTAGAAGAAATTCTCAGCAGAGAATTATCTGGTCTCGCTGGGAAGAGCTATTTTATGCTAAACTAAAATACAACTTAAAATCATGTCAAAAAATTATTACGAAACACTTGGTATAAATAAAAATGCCTCAAAAGATGAAATTAAAAAAGCTTTCCACAAGATGGCTCATAAATATCATCCCGATAAAAATAAAGGCGAAGATTTAAAATTCAAAGAAGTAAATGAAGCTTACCAGGTTCTTTCTGATGATCAAAAACGTTCTCGCTATGATCAATTTGGTTCAGCCGATGGCCCTTCTTTTAGTGGAGCTCAATCGGGTGGTTTTGGGGGTGGCTTTGATTTTTCTGGTTTCCAAAATGGTCAAGGATTTGATATGGGAGATATTGGAGATATATTTGGAGATTTTTTTGGTGGTGGTATGGGCCGGGGGACAAGAAATGTTCGCCGAGGCCGTGATATCCAAACCGAAATTGATTTAACTTTTTCGGAATCAATTTTTGGAGTTAAAAAAACTGTGGCGATAAATAAACAAGCAACCTGTGATATTTGTAAGGGTACTGGTGGAAAAGTTGGGACAAAAATGAATACTTGTAAAAGTTGTAATGGTCAAGGAAAAATTCAGGAAGTTCGTCGGTCAATTTTAGGATCATTCCAAACAACAAAAACTTGTGAGGATTGTTTTGGCAGTGGTAAAACTCCAAGCGAAAAATGTTCAAACTGTCGTGGGGCTGGTGTTTATAAAAGACAAAAAGAAATAGAATTGAATATTCCGGCTGGAATTTCAAATAATGAAATGCTTAAAATGACAAGTAATGGTGAGGATATTCAAGGTGGTCAATCGGGAGATTTATTTATTAAGGTAAATGTTAAACCCGACAATGTTTTTAAGCGTGATGGACTCAATCTAACGATGGATTTGCCAATTAAATTAACCGAAGCATTGCTTGGAATGACATACAAATTAAAAACATTAGAAGGAACTGAGATGGAAATTAAAATCCCTGAAGGAATCAATCATAATGAATTACTTCGAGTCCGAGGTAAGGGTGTGCCATCTAGTCATGGCCGGGGTGATATTATTTTACGTATCCAAGTCAAAATGCCTTCCAAACTTTCTCGCCGTGGCAAAGAAATAATTGAAGAACTAAAAAAAGAGGGGATGTAAAACTCTTTACATATCCTCATTTTTTGATACAATTGATTTTATTATTACTTATTACAGGCAAAATGAA
>CAYRQO010000063.1:0-4814 GCA_964426515.1 uncultured Candidatus Saccharibacteria bacterium
TTTAGTCATATACAAATATTTAGGATTAGGACAATTGTTTGAAAGTCAAAAGCTTGTTTCTATAATATTCATATTGTTGTCTTCGCGTTTTGAATTCAGCAGTGAGACCGATAGAAATATTGTTTACGAGTGAATTTAATTTGTTGAGTATTATTACTGATAATATTTTAGTATATGCAATATTTTGCATAGTCAAACGGATCGATAGCGGACTGAGGGTACAACCTGACTTTAGCGTATTTTCGAGCGTCTTTTTTTAAATTTCCGAGTGAAAAATTTTTCGTGAGTGATAGCCAAAACCTTACAAAAAAAAGAGATGAATTACCCGATAGGATAATATTTAAATATCTTCTTCTAATAAATTTTCCAATTCACATCTAAACTTATCTTGACTTTCAAACAACATCCCATTTTTTATATATTCAAAAAAAGTTGCGTAACCATTGGGGCTTAAAAAGTGAAAAATATATTTTTGTTTCAAGCCATGATCCCCTATCTTTTTATTCAAACGATCAAAGTGCTCTTTTCCATACTTATATTTTGCTTTATTTTCATCAGAATCATCATTATCAGACTTATTTTCTACAACTATAAAATATTCAAATTCATCTTTTAATACTTTTATAATAAAATCAGGATTAAAATTACCTATTTTTTGATGATTTGATTTTCTCCAAGAAAATTCAATTTGATAAAAACCTCTGTCCCTTGATTTTATCCAACATTCAATCTTTTCTGCATTTTCTTTTTTTACTAATTCTGAAATAAATTTATATTCTGGACCACTTGAGGCAAAAACACAATTTGTTGGAGTTTTAAAAAGAAAATGATTCATTTCTTTTATAGCATACTCTTCTCTAATTGAATTTTCATTTACTTTTTTTATTAATTCAAAATTTATTAGACTTTTTTCATCTAATTCATTTTTATAATCAGTTGAAACAAACAATGCCGAATCTTTTCTAAAATTTCCAATTCCTGAACTTTCACTTACTAAATTTTTTGTAGATATTATTATTAAATCATTTATTTTCTTTTCAATTACAACTGTTTTTGATGCTTTTCTTAAAAGCGTTCCAAATGATTGAAGAATTTTTGTTCTATTTTTTTGTATAAGCCCATCTTCTTTTTTTATGCCGACTTTTTTCATCGATTTCAGTATCAAATTTTCAATAATTTCTCTTTTTGGTAGGTTTTTCTTTGAATATTGTTCAACATCAATATTCAAAATTTTTCCTTCATCAAATCTTACTTGCAATTCATCATAAATTTTATCAATAATTTCATCTACAGAAAAAGTTTCATTTTCAATAATATATTCTTTATTTCTATTTTTTGAATCAGAAATATTTTCAAATTCTGTATCTTTCTTGATAATTACTGATTGTGATTCTAATGGAATTAAATTTTTCATCAATGAATCAAATGTCATTTCATCTTTTTGAGTATGAGGAACTTCTTTTGGTTCTTTTGTATAATCAATGTTATAAACTTCAAAATTATATTTTGATCTTTCTCCACTTAATAAAACTTGTGAACTTATTCTTGTTTCTATTTCTAAAACTTCTTCAACAAGACCTTTTATATTTTTACTCCAAGAATCATGATTAAATACAATCACTTTTGGTTGTGGATTTTGATATGGTTCTGGTACTCTCAAACCTCTTCCCAAAACTTGTGCAATTAATAATTTTGAGTTAAAAGCTCTATCTTCCCAAGGCACAATTTGAAAAACATTTTTTACATCCCAACCTTCTGTAAGCATAGAAACAGAAATAATCCATTTTGTTGGATCACTTTTATCATCAACATTTTTTAGCTTTGGTAAATTGGCTTTATGATCTTTGTGAGAAGTTACTATTAAAACTTGTTTTTCTATTTCATCTTTTGATAGTTTTTCTTTTTTTATCAAAAAATCAATTAAATCATCTTTTAGATTATTTGCCTTTGCAATATCTTTCGTTATCAAAATTGATAATGGTTTTATTTTGTCATAATTTCTAACATTGTCTTGATGATTCTGATAAATCTTCTGAAATTTTTCGTTTATTCCTGAGCTATCGTCCTTTTGAACATATTCAATATTTTTAACAATTTTATTTTCAACCGCTTCTCTTAAAGAATATCTATAAATTACATCGTTAAAATATTCATTATCTTTGTAAGCAGTTCCAGTAAAACCTAAAATATATTTAAAATCATAATCAGAATTTAATAAAAACTCTCTCCATTTTTTGAGATCCTTATCTGTGGATTGATTGAATATATGATGTGATTCGTCGTTTAACACGAGAGTTCTTGTGCCTTGATCCTTAAAACTATCTTGAATAGATGAACCTGTTGTAGAATAAACAGCATGGATGTTTTCAACACAAATATCTCCTTTTTTTACTGTGACATTTGCACTTACAATACTTGGATTTTTGTATACGGCATTTGATGGAATTGTATTTTTCAATTCTGCATTTCCGCTCAAACTTTCAAATTTTTCAGTAAGACCTGATTCAATAGTAATTGAAGGACACAAAACCAGTACTTTATCTACAAAACCAAGCCCAAGCATTATTTGAGCAATACCATAAATCACATAGGATTTACCAGACCCAGTTGAACGATCAATATTTGCCCACAGTTTAGTCTGGAGTGGTAAGTTTTTTTTATATTCTTCAAAAGAGTTAAATTTTGCTTGTAGTTCATTATTGTTTTGATAATTTTCTTCAACTAAATCTTCAATTTTTTCGTATCTGCCACTGGCAAGATAAATAATAGCATTTTTTATTGCCTCTTTTTGAAATTCTCTGTCTCCACAAAGCTTATCAAGAAAAAAATCCCATGAATTCAAATCAAGTTTTGTAGGATCATAATTTTGATTTACCTTTAAAAGTAAATCTTTTTGTTTAAATATTTTAATATCTTTCATAATTTTTAAATTTTAAATGTTTGTGTCAAATCATTTCCGTAAATATCAGTAAATACAACCATTATTTGGTCTCCAATTTCACCTTCTAGAATAACTTTTGTTCCTGTTTCAGATAATTGCTTGAGATCTTCAGTTCTATTTTTGTCTATATTTTCACCCACCTCATCATACTCTCCACCTTCTGTTTGAAATTTTTTCTTTGATTTCTTTTTTGGTAATAAATCATCAGCAAAAAAAGCTTCATCCATTTCAAAAGATTTGCCATTGTAATTTTTATCTATAAAAATAGCTGATAATGTTTCAAAATTTTCAAATAATTTTTCATCTTTTGCTTTATCTGATTGTAATTCATTTGTTTTAAAACTTTTGATTATAAGCTTTATTTCATCTTTTGATTTTTTAATTTCTGCTTTTACTTCTGGAGCTCTATCAAAATAAAAACCTTTTTGTTCTTCTATATTATTTACATTCTTTTTGCTCTGTGGTTGCCTAGGTTTCTCAAAAGCTGTTTTATGTAATTCCTTTATGTAATGATATGGAATTTTTAACAAATAATATGTAGTATCATCAATACTATACTTGTTATCCATAAACTCAACAAAAGTTATAGGGGCAACTATATATACTCTTGAGCCCAATTTTTTTCCTATATTTCTATGTATATCACGAATAAAATCTTCATTTATTGAACTGTTTTTATATTTTTTGTAATCGTAAATAATTACTGGATAATTGTCTTTTTTCCCCTCAAAACTAAATCCTGAAACTTTATATTCTTTGAGATTCACTTCAAAAAGTCCTGACACAAATTCTAAATATTTTTTTCTCTCTAATTCAAAAGTTTTTTCTAAATCATAACTTCCCAGACTTGCCGTAAGAAAACTTTTTGCTTTTTTCCCATATTTCTTTTTTGGATCTTCTAAGTCTTTACTTTCTTGAATCTGTAAAATTCTTTTTTGCATAGTAAAATATGCAAGTTTCCCAAGATCACAAGTAATCCATTTTCTACCAAGTTTTTCTGCAACGGCCATTGTAACACCCGAACCTCCAAAAAAATCCATAACAATATCTCCTTCCCTAGTGCCAGTTTCAATTATTCTCTTTAATAATTCTTCTGGTTTTTGGGTAGGATAACCTGTGTATTCACTAAATGGAGCTGTAATCTGGGATATCTCCCAAACATCAGACATTTTTGCGCCTAAAGATTCTTGTTCTCCAATTTCACTAAACCTAGTTCCTTTGTCACTTTTTCTATCTACACGAGCCTTACCCTTCCATTGTTTTAAGCTTGATTCAGATAACTCTTCATAAAGCTGGTTCCATACAACTATATCTGTTTTTGAGTATCTTAAGACAACATCATGCATTTTTTGGAAATCATTTGAAGGAGCAGGCCATCTACGATATCTCCAAATAATTTCATTGCGAAATTTTAATTCACCAAAAACCTCATCTAAAATTAGTTTTATGTAATGTGATTTTTTCCAATCAAGATGCACTAAAATACTTCCGTCATCTGCCAAAATTTCTCTTGCCAAAATAAGTCTTTTTCTTAAGAATTCTACAAATTCTGCCCCCTTTTTCTTATCGTTGTATGCTTTTGCCCCTTCTTTATTTTGAAATTCATCGGTAGTTGCAAAGGGTGGATCAATATAAATCAGCTTAACTTTGCCTTTTACTTTATCTTTGACTAAAGTGTCTTTATTTTCATAAATAGTTTTTAGAAATTGTAAGTTATCTCCAAAAACGATCATATTTTTCCAATCATCTTCAAATGGCTTATATTCATTACCATTAAAAATCTTTTCAACTTGTAATGGCACAGGAAAAACACCATCTTCATTTGCAAGAATATCTTCTTTTCTCATTTTTCCGGCATAAGCAAGCTCATACT
>CAYRQO010000064.1:0-4798 GCA_964426515.1 uncultured Candidatus Saccharibacteria bacterium
GAAAATTGGATATATTAATAAAAAACTTATTAATAAGAATGTGGAATTAATTGATAAATGGAAATTATATGCACCTAAAGCAATTGGGAGCGGAGATAGTAAAACCGATCAAATTAAGGTTATTTTAGGAGAACCTAATTCTTGTTGTACTGAAACATATATTATGCTGGGAACATATAACAATAAAAAAGAAGCAGAAAATGCAATATCTTATATAAATACAAAATTTTTTCATTTTCTTGTGACTTTAATTAAACAAACACAGGATGCTCTTGCTAGAGTTTATAGATTAGTTCCTATTCAAGACTTCTCAGAACCATGGACCGATGAAAAACTCTACAAAAAATACAAATTAAATAAAGAGGAAATTGATTTTATAGAATCAATGATTAGACCAATGGAATAATATGAATGATAAATATTTTACAAAAAGACCTGAGGTTAATCCTACGATATATGCGTATGAGATTTTGGGTGCTGATAATAGGAAGGAGTTGATCAAAGTCGGATATACCACTCGTAATGCGAAAGATAGAATAAAAGAACAACTACAGACATCTGGGGTTCAATATAAAATTCTTTTAGAAGAAAGCGCTATTAAAAATGATGGTAGTACCTTTGATGATCATGAGGTTCATAGATATTTGATAAAACAAAATATACCAAATACAGATGGTGAATGGTTTAAGTGTTCGGTTCAAGATGTAAAATCTGCAATTCTAGCAATTAGAAATAATGAAGAGCACATAAAAAACAGAATCTATGATTATGGTCTGAGACCAGAGCAGGAGGATGCTGTTAATAAAACATATCAATATTTTTCTTCTACAAAAGATACTACTCATTTTCTTTGGAATGCAAAAATGAGATTTGGTAAAACCTTTGCTTCATACCAATTAGCTAAAAAGATGAACGCAAAGAAAGTTCTTGTTTTGACTTTTAAACCTGCTGTAGAAAATGCATGGGAAGAAGATTTAACTCTCCATAAAGATTTTGATGGATGGCAATTTTATTCTAGGAAAAGTAGTTTAAATTTTGAAGATTTGGATATGCAAAAACCAATTGTTTGTTTTGGTTCTTTTCAAGATTTTTTAGGGAAAAACTCAGCTGGTGGTATCAAAGCAAGAAACGAATGGGTTCATGCAATAAACTGGGATATTGTAATATTTGATGAATATCATTTTGGGGCTTGGAATGATAAAGCAAAAGGTCTTTTTGATGATCAGGATAAAGAAGATTTAAATACAGAGGAAAAAGAAAACGAAAAAGTTATTGAGGCTGCTTTCAAGGATGGTATTAAAACAGCTGAAGAAATAATACCTATTACTACAAGTAATTATTTGTATTTATCTGGAACGCCTTTTAGAGCAATAAATACGGGAGAATTTATTGAAGAACAAATTTTTAATTGGACATACTCAGACGAACAGAGAGCAAAAGAACAATGGAAGGGAGATAATAATCCATACGAAGCTTTACCTAAAATGATTTTGATGACATATCAAATGCCTGATTCCATTAAACATATTGCTGAAGGTGGTGAATTTAACGAATTTGATTTAAATGTTTTTTTCTCTGCTAAGAAAAATGAGGAAGGAGAACATGAGTTTGCATATAAGGATTACGTTCAAAAATGGTTAGATCTAATTAGAGGTGGATTTTTATCAACTGCTCTAGATGATTTAAAATTAAATAAAAGAAAACCACCATTTCCTTTTTCTGATTCTCGGATGCTTAATATTTTGACTCATACTTTTTGGTTTTTACCATCAGTTGCTTCTTGTTATGCAATGAGAAATTTAATAAATGAGAGACAAAATAAATTTTATCATGATTATAAAATTGTAGTAGCAGCGGGAATAAAAGCGGGTATTGGTGTTGAGGCAATTAAACCTGTTCAACAAGCTATGGGTGACCCACTAAAATCTAAAACCATAACTCTTTCTACTGGAAAGCTTACAACCGGTGTGACAATCAAACCGTGGTCTGGTGTATTTATGTTAAGAAACTTAAAGAGTCCAGAAACTTATTTTCAAACTGCTTTTAGAGTACAGAGTCCTTGGGTAATAGATAATCCAGATGGAAAATCACCGAACAAAAAAGAGATTTTAAAAAGAGAATGTTATATTTTTGATTTTGCTCCTAATCGTGCTCTTTCTCAAGTTGCGGATTATAGTTCTAGTTTGAATGTAGAAGAAAAAGATCCAGAGAAAAAAGTTGCTGAATTTATTAAATTTTTACCAATACTTGCATATGATGGTAGTTCGATGAAAGAAGTTGACGCTGGAGGTGTTTTGGATATCGCTCTTAGTGGTACAACTGCTACATTACTTGCTCGTAGATGGGAAAGTGCTTTGCTTGTAAATGTGGACAATGAAACTCTCGCACGATTAATGGCTAACGAAGAAGCAATGAGGGTATTGATGAACATAGAAGGATTTAGGTCTTTAAATCAAGATATTGAAACTATAATAAATAAATCAGAATCAGTTAAAAAGTTAAAACAAGAATCCAATGAAAGAAGTCTTACGAAAAAAGAGAAAACAGAATTAAGTGACGAAGAGAGAGAGTATAAAAGTAAACGAAAAGAAATTCAAGAGAAATTGATAAAATTTGCTACTAGAATTCCTGTATTCATGTATTTAACGGATTATCGTGAAAGAACATTAAAAGATGTAATTACTAAACTTGAACCTTCTTTGTTTAAAAAAGTGACAGGTTTAGAAGTTAAAGATTTTGAATTGTTGATGAGTTTAAATATCTTTAATAATGCTCTAATGAATGATGCTGTTTATAAGTTTAAAAGGTATGAAGATTCAAGTCTTGAATATGCTGGTGTTAATAGGCATGAAGGAGAAGATGTTGGTCTTTTCGACACAGTTGTAATAGGTAAAGAATACAAAGATTAAAATGATGATTCTTTGAAAAATATTAGTTGAAAAAACTTAAAAGTAGAGAAAGAATATTAAAAAATTATTATTAAATATATAAAAATATGAAAATAATCGGAGTCAGTTTAAGATATTTTAAATGTTATGAAGCAACACAGTTTATACCATTGTTTTTTAATAATCAAAAATTTACTGGATTTATTGGAGAAAATGGAGTTGGGAAAAGTGCGGTATTGCAAGCATTATATTCTTTTTTTTCAAATCAAAATTGGATAAGAAACAAAACAGCTAAAAAGGGTGAAGGTGCTTCACTTGTAGCCCCAATACTTTCGTGCTCCGAGGGAGATTTAATAAAATTTAAAAAAAATGAAATTGAAGAAATTAAAAAGTACTCAAATAATATTAAAAAAAATGTAGGGAAATTTCTGAATGTTGATGATAATTTGAATGAGATTTATATGTCGACAGCATTATATCAAAACGGAGAAATCAAATTATTTGATGGCTCTCAGACTATTGGTGATTTTGATGAATTGGCAAAAAAAATTAGAGAATTTATTCTCGGATCTTTTAGGTTTATATATATCGAAGCTGAAGTTGATATAGATAATGCTACAGATATAAATTCTAAAACCCTTGAGTTTATAAAAGGGTCCAGAGTAACAAATGAAATTGCTTCATTACTTGAAAAAACAAAAATAAAGAGTAATGGCAAAGAGGTAAAAATTTCTGACCTTATTAATCAAAAAGTTATGAAATATTTAGATTTAGAAATTGTAATGAAACTTAAAGAAGTTGATAATAAATATGATTATAAAAATGTAAAAACAGGTGCAGTATCAAAAATTTCAGAAAAGCATATAAGTGAGCTAGCTACTCAAATATTATTTAATAACAGGGAGTTAACAAAAAAAATTAAAAATAAAAATATTAGCATAGTAGATATGAGTTCTGGGCAGCGTAGAAAAGCTTTTTTGGACTTTATTCTTATAATGATTGGAAACTTGAATCTTAAAGATTCTCGAAAAATAATTCTAGCAATTGACGAACCCGAGTTGTCTGTTGACGCGAGTTCTAGAATACAACAATTTGAAAAATTATATAAAATTTCTGAAAATGGCCCAGGAGTTATCTTTACGACTCATTGGTATGGTTGGATTGCGCAATTAATAAATGGAAATGCTGTCCTGATTAAAGAATCAGAAGATACTAGAGAAGTTATTCCAAGTAGTATTGGAGATTTTTTAGAAAAAGATACACAGCATAAAGTACCTTATGAAATGAGGATGATGTTTGACTTCCTTTCGTCACTTGGAACTTGGGCAGAATCAGATTCAAGTAAAAAATTTGTTGTTTGTGAAGGAGTTACCGATTTTAATTATATTATTAAACATTTTCCTGATTATAAAATTATTCCTGTTAGAGGTGCTGATGAAGTTATTAGACTTTATAAAATATTTTCTGATTATTATATTAGAGTAGATAAAAAACCAGAAAATATTATTTTTCTTATTGACACAGATCCAGAACGAAATGCAGAATTGAAAGAAATCAAGGGACAGAGTTTAATGAGAATAAGCAGAAATAATAATGGTGAAATTAAAATTGTGCATAATAATGAAAATAATTCAGAAAAATGTTCAATTGAAGATGTGCTTTCGCCAAAACCTTTTCTTAATGCTTTGAAAAAGTCTCTTGAGACAATTAATCTAAGTAATAATGAGGATGTTTTGTTTATTAATTCTTTAGAAGTCAAGTATGAAAAAGAGACAGGAATTAGGGCTTTTAGTTTAGATGATCTCCAAAAACAAACTTTCAAGAAAATATACAAAAGTGATTTTAAAAAGAAAGTGAGTGAGATGTACAATCAAGAGGAGATAGAAAAGAATATTTTTAAAAAAAAAATA
>CAYRQO010000065.1:0-4717 GCA_964426515.1 uncultured Candidatus Saccharibacteria bacterium
AAGTCATTTGGCAATATTTCTGTTTATGATAAAAACGCTTTGGTTCTTGTAAACAACGGAAAAGCTACGAAAGAAGATTTATTAAATGCCAAGAGTGAAATAGTAAAAATAGTTAATGAAAAATTTGGAATAATTTTAGAACAAGAACCGGAAATAATATAAAAAACAGATGACTTTTGTCATCTGTTTTTTATATTATAATTCTTTAAAACTTTGGTGGTTTTTCTTTGTTCTTTCTATTAATTCATCTCTTACCAAAATTGCAATTTCTTTTGATAACCCTGGAAGTTGACCTTCGGCACCCATCCCAAACATAATACTATTTCTGGCCATTACAGCGCTAGAACCTGCGGTTTGAATGTTTAAACTTGAAAGCCCTAAAAGTTGAGCTAGAATTCCTCGATTTATATCAATATTTTGAATTCGATCATAAGGAATAGTGACATATTTTTTATAAAGAATACCAGATTCTTTACGGAACCCATTATCAGTCAATTCATATTTGTAGAAATGATATGAAAGTTTAGCCCAGAGATAACAAAAAGCAAGATATATTATAATAACAACTAATATTAAACCTGGTAAAGCATCTATGGTACCTGCAGTTTGGCCAATAAAACTTAACGACCAAATTCCGATGAAAATTAATAAAAATAATCCTCGAAAAACAAAATTAAAGAAAAATAACCAAACTGATTTTTTATCTAGATTTTTCATTTTTTTAAATAAATATATATTGAAAAGTTGACTAAACCTTTCGCTGATATTATATCATAGGCAATTGATTTAAAATAGATTTTTAGTATACTAACGATATTGCCGGAGTGGCGGAATTGGTATACGCGCGCGACTCAAAATCGCGTCTCGCAAGGGATGGAGGTTCAAGTCCTCTCTCCGGCACATGAATGAAAAATCGCTTTCATATATTGAAATTTCAAAAGATAATTTGATTCATAATATCAAGCAATTTAGAGGTTTACTTAAAAAGGGGACAAAAATTGCTTCGGTTATTAAGTCCAATGCCTACGGGCATGGGGATATTGAAGTGGTAAAAATTATTGCTCCATATACAGATTATTTTCAAGTTAATAGCGTGGAAGAATTAGAAAGAGTCAGAAGAGTAACTAAGAAGCCAATTTTGGTTTTTGGTTATTTAAACGATGATGGGATAAAGAAAGCCATAAAATTAAATGCAATTATTTCTGCCTTTGATTTAATTCATCTACTTAAAATAAATTATATTTCTGGGGTTTTAAAAAAGAAAACAAAAGTCCATGTGGCTATTGATTCATATCTGGGAAGAGAGGGAATAATGCCATCACAAATTGAAAATTTTATTTTAGAAATTAAAAAATTAAAAAATATTGAACTTGATGGTATTTATTCGCATTTTGCGAACATTGAAGATACTATGAATTTTACTCATGCTCAAAGGCAAATTGATATGTATCATGAGTACGTAGAAATATTTAAAAAAAATGGTTATAAAAAATTAAAGACTCATATCTCAGCAACATCTGGAATTCTTGTTTACGAGAAAGGTAATAGTCTGCATTCGATTGTGCGTCTTGGTATTGGACTTTATGGTATGTGGCCAAGTGAACATTTACAATATTTAAACAAAAAGAAAATTATTTTGAAGCCAGCATTGAGATGGGTGACGCATATTGCTCAAATAAAAATTCTTCCACCAAATCATCCTATTGGTTATGGATTAACTTACATCACTAAAAAAGCCACAAAGATTGCCGTCATTCCGCAAGGCTATGCAGATGGTTTACCAAGAATTTTATCTAATATTGGGGAAGTTTTAATTAAAGGTAAAAGAGCAAAAATTTTAGGCCGAGTAGCGATGAATATGACCGTCGTTGATGTTTCAAAAATTAAAGACGTTTTACCTGAGGATGAAGTCATAATATTAGGAAGACAAGCTAAAGTAGAAATTACTGCTGAACAAATTGCCAAAGAGTCAGATACCATTAATTATGAGGCCACGACTAGAATCAGCGCCTTATTACCTAGAATAGTAAAGTAGAAAGTAGAATGTAGCAAGTAGAAAGCTGAAAAATATAGATTAAAATAAATTTGTGTTTTATATTTTTATATGGTATATTTGAGACCAGTTTGGGAATTATCCTTTTCCTTACTACTTACTACTAACTACCTACTACTTATACATATGTCACAAGATAGACTTTTAAAACTTAAATGTACTGTTTGCAAGAACGGCAATTATTTCACTAGTAAAAATAAGAAACTAGTTACAAAAAAACTTGAACTGAAGAAGTTTTGTAAAACTTGCAAAAAGAACACTAAACACAAAGAAGCTAAAATTACAGGTTAAAATAAAAATCCCCAACGGGGATTTTTAAATTACTGAAATAAAACTACATTATCTTTATCTTGACAAATAGGGACACCACAATTTGCATTATTTTCCATTGGCAATCCTCCACATATCGCCTCACATTTTGAACTTCTTTTACAGTCAGAATTTATACTGCATTGTTTACCATCGGCTAAACCAAAAAGTCTATCTTTATTAATAATCAGGTAACTAGATAAAGAATAGGCACCATACATACTTCCAAATAAAATAATTACAACAATAAATACTTTAAAAAACTTATTCATAAAATAATCATATAATAATTAATGTTAATTCACAACACTGCGGGCCTTATGGTTCACTATTGGAACTTATTTGTTGGTAAATAAGAGTATTATCTAGACGATAATTTAAAGTAGTCTTAGAAGCTTTATTTTAACCTTAATAAACCTCCTTCCAACAATTCAAAACCACGCAACATAGCAAGATATTCAGGATCATCAGAATGGTTGTGAGTTACTTGTGTCTCGATGACAATTTCATTCCGTATATTAAAAATCTCGTCTTTTGTAAACCAGCCGTAAGTTGAATGATCCTCGGGATTAATATTTACTTGATTAATAGGTTCTACAAATTGTGCAAAATATATTACTTCAACTGAATGTGATCCCTTAACATGATTTTTATATGTATATACATAAAAAGGATCACCAACAGTGATATTCATATTATGTTCTTCTTTTATTTCTCGTTTTAATCCATCAATTATGTCTTCGCCAAAGTCTATGTGACCCCCTGGTAGTTCATACACTCCAGGAAGAAATTTTTTTAACTCTGCACGTTTTGGTAAAAATAATTTATATACCCCGTTAAAATTATGATGTATAAATGCACAAGCACTTATAACTTGTTGATTATGTGCTGGGGTTGCACTATCTTGATTTATTTTTTCGGTTGACTTATTGTCTATTTCTTTTTTCATTATTTTATTATAACAAAATAATAGTTAAAAACACCTGCGGGCGATGAAGGAATCTCGCCCTACGGTCGCGGGTACTTTTCCACCTACGGTAAGGAAAAGTCTTTCGATTCCTCCACACAAGCAAAGCAGTTTGCTTGCTATCACCCGTAACAAAAAAACAGCTTTCGCTGTCTTTTTTTTTGCGGGCGATGGAGGAATCGAACCCCCGCCAATGGTTTTGGAGACCATTGTACTACCACTATACTAATCGCCCAGATGTGATTGAGTATACTACAAAATCACTTTATTTCAAAAATTCTTTCGTCGTCTTAAGAGCGAGATTTTTATCTTTATTTTTTGTTGGATCTATCCAAACTATGTTTGGGTCACGTTTGAACCAAGTTTTTTGTCGCTTGGCATAATGCCATGTTTCAGTTTTAATTTTTTCGATCAATTCTTCTTTGGAGATTTTTCCTTGTAAATACAAAGCCCCATATCTATATTCAAGGCCTAAAGCCTCCATTCTTTTCCACGATAGACCATTTTTATGAAGATTTTCTATTTCTTTTAGCATGCCTTTTTTCAAACGAGCAAGTAGGCGATTTTTAATCCTTTCTTTTAAAATTTCTGGTGGCAAAGTAAGCCCAATTTTTAAAACCTTATATTTCCACAGGTCCGACCTGTGGAAAGTTTCAAGATGGGGAACTTGGCCTAGGGCCTTTGCTATTTCAATAGCTCGGATTAAACGAACTTTATTATTGTTATCAATATTTAAAGCACGTTCTTTGTCTAATTTTTTTAAAATTTCAAAAAGTTGCTCAAGTGATTTTTTATCCAAAATTTTACGAAGTTTTTCGTTGGGAGGGACAGCAGGAAAAATAGAATTATTTATGATTGAATCAATATAAAAACCCGTTCCACCACAAATTATTGGAATTTTACCTTTTTTTAAAATTTCTTTTACTTTTTTATTTGCGATCTTTTGGAAATGACTAACTGAAAATATTTTTGAAGGAGAAGTTACATCAAGTAAATGGTGAGGTACACCTCTCATTTCTTTTTTGGTGATTTTACCAGTCCCTAAATCCATGCCCTTATAAACCTGACGGGAGTCTGCAGAAATTATTTCTCCATTTACAAGCTTCGCTACTTCAACCGCAAAATCACTCTTTCCAGTTGAAGTTTGACCGAGAATTACAATGATTTTCATATTTCGCATTTTAGCACATTTTATGCTAAAATAATTTCATGGGAATTAAAAAATTTATAACAAAACAAGCTCTTCGTTTAAAAGGTGTATCGTCTGATAAGGCTGATGAAATAGCTAGACAACTCGACGAGAATCCAGAACTTGCTGAAAGTTTGAAAGCTCTTGAATCAAACAAAGAAGTAAAAGATCTTTTTGAAAAAATTACAAAAGAAATTGA
>CAYRQO010000066.1:0-4634 GCA_964426515.1 uncultured Candidatus Saccharibacteria bacterium
CTCCAAGAAACAAAATGTGAACCAGAACAATTAGATGCTGACACAAGAAATTTAAAAGGTTACCATTCATATTTTTCATATTCTAAAAATAAAAAAGGCTATAGTGGCGTGGCAATTTATTCAAAACAAGGGCCTGAAAAAGTTGAATACGGTATTGGGCAAAAACGATTTGATGATGAAGGGCGAACATTGGTAGCTTATTATAAAGATTTCGTTTTAATAAATTGCTACTTCCCTAACGGTGGCGGAGGTCCAGAAAGATTAAAATATAAATTAGAATTTTATGATGCCTTTTTAGAATTTATAAATAAACTAAAGAAAAAACAGGATGTAATTTTTTGTGGCGATATAAATACAGCTCATGAAGAAATTGATTTAGCTCGACCAAAAGAAAATCAAGATAATACAGGTTTCTTGCCGATCGAGCGGGCTTGGATGGATGAGTTGGTAAATAATGGCTGGGTAGATGTCTTTCGAAATTTATATCCAAATGCTTGTGATGTCTATACATATTGGGATATGAAAACTCGAGCTCGAGACAGAAATGTCGGCTGGCGGATAGATTATTTTTTTACCAATCAATCTTTTGTCTCAAAAATAAAAAGTTTTAAAACTCTTTCTGATTACTATGGTTCCGACCATTGCCCGATAATGATTGAATTTAAATAAAATAAAAGTTTGACTATTAAAGAGATTATTGATATGTTTAAACAAAATTTGTCAATTTATATTAACTGGGATTACAGAAAGGAGGTAACTTATCCCACAAAACCAATAATTAAATAAAATACTAATCTTAAAATTTTTTTAAAAATGAAAAAATTGATTTTATTAATTGCTTTTGTTGTTTTCGCGTTGAATTATAATTCATACGCAAACCCCGTAGAAAATCCTGGTAAAACATTGGGACCTGTGATTGTTGAAGTTGAAACACCAGCGTTGGTCACTCCATTCCTTTCGGATTTAATGCTGGATTGTATTTCAGATGATTATGTATCCTGCCCCGAAATGGCGACCCCAAAATGTTACTGTCAGGAGATGATCGGTGGGCAAAAATGCAACACTTTAATTGAATGCCCAGGACAAAGATGTTGGAGTTGTATGCGGATGATCCCTTCAGAAAATTAAATAATGCAAGTGAATTAATTTAAAGGCCATCAAGAGTATTCTTGATGGCCTTTTTTATACCCCTTGCTTTATTTAGTGTTTCGTAAAAATTATTTTTATATTTTAAAATAAAAATTTGACTATTTTATAATTGAGGAGCTATAATTAAAATAAGATAATTCTTTGAGAAGAAAAGATAAGCATAAAAGTGAGGCCTAAGTAACCTCATGGCGGAAATCGTCGATTCTTAAGAAAATAATCTTAACTTGGATCTACTGAAATTCTTGTAAGTAAACCATAAAAACTAATAAGCGTATGAAAAAGTTAATTTTGCTTATTATTGCAATGGTCTTGGCTGTTACTATCACAGCAAATGAAAGCTCCGGGATAAAAAATAAAGGAAGCTCTCAGTCGGTAAGTATTAGTAAAATTATGCCGGGATCATTAAATTCAGGAACGACAACCGCTGTGACCCCTGCTTTGTGGATCCAGCAAAATTCGTCAGTTAACAGCATGCCTCGATTAGGAGATGTTACGATGAACAACACTCAGAACATATCGCTTGAGGGATATGCCCCCGAAATAGCACAAAGTTCTTTTTTTTGTAGCCCACGATCGATTCATTTTGAACCTTACCGGCTAGCACTGGAAACCCGCGTTGAGGTATCCGAAATTGCGACTTCCGAGATTGCCATGAATTATTCCAACACCCAGATACCAACTTCTTCTATGGTACAGTGGCGAAGTCTTGATGAAACGAATAAAAATTCTTCCGTTTTCACGTCAACTCTGGTCGCGCAAAAAATCTGGCCGACCTCAGCAGTTGATAATAACGTTGCTACTTTCAACATGGCGTATTCATCGATAGGATGTGTTAGTTACAACATGAGCAGTTCATTTTTTTCAGCAGGAATATAACCGGCGACAATTAAAGCCGAAAGGAGCTTCGAAGGAAGCTCTTTTTTTATTTCAAACTTTTAGCCCCCAGCCAGGCAAGTTCAAAGACTTTTTTTTGTGCATCGGCAATTTCTTTACTTTCAATAAGCACAGCAAATTTTTCTTTCCAAGACATTATTAAAACTTTATTATTATAAATGTTTGTTTCAGTGGTAAAATAAAATTTATCTCGAGGAACAACAAAGGATTCTCGTAATTCTTCTTTGTCATGGGCTGTAACTTTTAATGTGTCGGGATCATCTGGGGCGATAACCCTGACTTTTATATTTTTTTCTACTCTTCTTTTAAAATAATCTCTGAGGTATTCTTCTCCCACAGCTTGAAAGGCGTCAGTTCCAACTGCATATCCAACTATCTCAACTTTAGCAGTTAATGTATCTTCAAAAACTTCTTTGATTTTTTCTACACCCTCATAATATTTAATTTTTGGCTTTTCCTCTGTGTTATATAAAGAAAAAAGTTCTGGCAACAAATTATATGCTTGTTTTAATCTTTCCTCCCCCTGTTTTATTTTATTTTCTAAAAAAACAATAACTTTATCAGGATTTTCGGCCACAAATTTTTGAATTTTAGTTTCTCCAATTGGATTTACTAACCCGTCACTAGAAAGCGATTCCAATATATCATAACCAGTAGTTCTATTTATTCCCGCTCGTCTTGAAATTTCAGTTGTGGTTGAGGGTCCAAGTTCAAGTAAAGCTAAATAGACACTCGCTTCTTTACTACTAAAACCTAAAGTTGTTAGTTGGTTTTTTGTAATCATACTTACTATTGTATCTTTTTTACGATTTGTGTCAATATTATTCCACAAAATATATTTAAAAATCCTTATAATATATAGATATAAATTTACAAAATTAAAAAGCAAATAAAATATTGTGGAAGAAAATTGACATGTTTAAATTTATATTCATAATAAGTATTATGAATAAAGAAATAAAAATATGTCAAAACTGCAAACAAAATTTTGTAATCGAATCCGAAGATTTTTCTTTTTATGAAAAAATGAAAGTTTCTCAACCCACCTTCTGTCCTGTTTGTCGAAATAAAAGAAGGATGTCTTGGAGAAATGAAAGATCGCTATATAAAAGAATTTGTGATGGAACTCAGAAACCAATTATTACCATGTTTTCACCAGAAGAAAAACTTGTAGTTTATGAACGAGATTATTGGTGGAAAGACAGCTTCGATCCTATAAAATACGGAAAAGAAATAGATTTTGCTAAACCGATATTTACTCAGTTTCATGAACTATTCAGGGAAGTTCCCCTTCCGAGTTTACTTAATGAAAATGTTGTTAATTCATCTTATTGTAATTGTGTTCACAATGCGAAAAATGGTTATTTGCTTTTTGCCTCAATGATTACGGAAAATGTTTTTTACTCTACAAGAGTTATTAATGCTAAAGATTCCCTAGATCTATTTGGAGGATTTAATCAAGATGTTTGTTATGAGAATGTTATGTGTGACAAATCACAACATTTATTTTTTAGCGAGCGAAGTGCTGAGTGTATGGACTCTTACTTTCTGTCGGATTGTCGAAATTTAAATAATTGCATTGCTTGTGTAAATTTAAGGAATGTTAGTTATCATATTTTCAATCAGCCTTACACAAAAGAGGAATATAAGAAAATAGTAGCAGGTCTTAATTTAGATAGTTATGAAGGATTATCTAATTTAAAAATAGAATTTTCAAAATTCAAAAAAACTTTGCCCAAAAAATATGCCAATATTATTCATTGCAATTTTGTAACTGGTGATAATATTACTAATTCGAAAAATTGCAAATCTTGCTTTGATGCCTATAAAAATCTAGAAGATTGTGCTTTTGATATGCATACTATTGATTTGAAGGATGGTTATGATGGTTATGGAGTTGGTGATAAGGCTGAGCGCATTTATGAAGTTGTTGATTCGGGAGTAAATGCTTCAAATTTTATTTCAACTATTTGTGTTCATGAATGCCACAATATTTTTTATTCATATAATTGTCATAATTCATCCAATCTCTTTGCCTGCACCGGTTTAAGAAATAAGCAATATTGTATTTTAAATAAACAATATACAAAAGAAGAATATGAAAAATTATTACCCAAAGTTATAGACTTAATGAATAATCATCCATATATAGATAAAATAGGAAATATCTATAAATACGGAGAATTTTTCCCAAGTGAATTATCCCCTTTCTGTTACAACGAAACTATCGCCCAAGAATATTTTCCACTAACCAAAGAAGAAGCTATTGAGCAAGGGTATAGGTGGAAAGAAAAAGAAAATAAAAATTATGAAGTAGAAATTTATAACAAAGCTATCCCTGATAATATAAATGATGTTAATGAAGATATTATTAATAAAGTAATTGAATGTGAACACAAAGGAGAATGTAATGAAAGATGTACAGGAGCTTTCAAAATTATTGAAGATGAATTTTCTTTTTACAAAAAAATGAATTTACCAGTTCCAAGATTTTGTCCTAACTGTCGATATTTTCAAAGATTAAAACAAAGAAATCCGATTAACCTTTGGCATCGAAAATGTATGAAAGAAGGTTGTTCTAATGAATTTGA
>CAYRQO010000067.1:0-4592 GCA_964426515.1 uncultured Candidatus Saccharibacteria bacterium
GGGAAGAAAGTCACAATTTTTCAGCCACTACCTGGATTCTCGGTGACTTTGTGGTCATGATAGTTACCGGCCAGAGACCGCATTACCTGGTAGAAATTTACGACTCCGTTCTTGCCCACAATCTTCGCGAAGTCTTTAAAGGCATTTGGAAAACATTAAAAAAATAACCCCGCCACCGGCGGGATTATTTCTTTACAACAATAAATAAAAAAGTTAAAGAACACTCCAAATAAAAAAATCTCGCCCCAAGCGGGATTTTTTATTACAAATCTATTACTACTCTCACATTGCGTCTATGATAGTTTTAAATATTTTACTTAAAAGTGATATTATAATAAGTAAAGCTCCCCCACCAAAAATAACAAAGTAAAATATTGTTGGCAAATAGTTTATATATTTATATACTCTATTTGCATTCTTATTTTTATCCGTGTATTTAAAAAATAAAATAAATGGGACACTAAGTAGAATAATTAATACTCCTAATCCTATTTTTTTAAAAAAATTAAAAATTATTGATCTTGCTTCTTTTTTCTTTTCAGCTTCACTTCTTAAATCAAATTCGGATTGATCTCCAATCAAAACCTTATTCAAATTAACTATGCGATGGTCCACTTTCAGATTATTAGCAGTAATGGGTAAACTTTTTAAGCCGTCTTTATTAATAACAAATAAATCTAAGTCTACCACCTGTCCCGGATTTAAAAGATCCGTGCTCAACTCCAAGTTATTGTCACCATAATTTGAAATATTTAAGAGATTACCTGGAGTAGAAGTTACACTTATAATTTTTTTTCCCTCTTCCAATTTTAATACCAAATCCTTTACAAAGTCATTTTTCAATAGAGGGGTGTTTCCAGTGTTTTGAAACCTTAATTTTAAAAAATTAAGGCCACTTATTTTCTCATTTTTATATGTTAAAGCAATTTCATTACTCATAGCATTTTC
Source organism: uncultured Candidatus Saccharibacteria bacterium (assembly GCA_964426515.1). Taxonomy (GTDB): domain Bacteria; phylum Patescibacteriota; class Minisyncoccia; order Phycocordibacterales; family UBA9973; genus UBA8515. The sequence goes on from CAYRQO010000067.1 coordinate 949, forward strand.
AGTAAAATTCGCTAGTTGCGTACTGGCTACTACGCTTATTTTTAATCCTTTATGACTTGTGTCTATCGGTTTCAACCATGTTAAACTAGCAATTACAAGTCCGACTATAGGTATGCAAATTTGTAAGTAAGGGTTTGCTATAAATTATTTTAAGGTCATATAATTAATTCACTTTCACATTTAAAGGCTATTTAAGCCTAATATAAAATAATATGTAGCATTAAATCACAACTTTCGAGAAGTAAATAACTGATGTATACAAATCTATAAAATCAAAATTGATGAGTATTATTTTAAGTATTAGATTTCATAAAAAATTAAAGCTATCAAATCAACCCTTTTTCTTTCAAACTTGTAAAATCTTTACTTGTAACTATAATATGATCTACCACAGCTATACCTAATATTTTTCCAGCTTCTACAAGTCTTTGAGTTGTTAAAATATCTTCTTCAGAAGGTGAGGCATTTCCTGAAGGATGATTGTGGGCAACTATAACATGTGAAGAATTATGTAGTATTGCCTTCTTAAAAACCTCTCTCGGATGCACCAGACTTGCATTTAATGTGCCAATCGAAACCAAATCTTCAATTAAGTTATTCCTAGTATCTAAAGCTAATATTACAAAACACTCTTTCTTCTCCTTACCAATTTTCTCTCTTAAGTATTCAAACACAGCCACGGGTGAATCTAATAGCAGAGAGTCATTTAGTTTTTCTTTGTTATACCGTGCAGTAACTGCTTGGCAAAGTTTTATTCCAAATGCATTAACCGGCCCAAGACCCTTTACTTGCTGTAATTCTAATAAACTAGCATCCAATACACCTTTCAAACCTTTAAATTTAAACACTAACTCTTTTGCTTGCTGCTTACAATCCTTTCTGGGCGTTCCTAATGTTAATAACAATTCGATAATTTCATAATCTAAAAATCCATCCAAACCAGATAGTAGAAACTTATCTCGAAGCCTTTTTCTATGGCCTTCATTACTTTTTAATTTTATTTCTTCCATATACTTCTTAGTTTTCTAAGTGCACGGTTAAACCGCTGTCAACTGCACCATAAAGAAGTTTTTTAGTTTTTTCTCCTGAAAATATTCTTGTTCTAAAGTATTCCTGTGTTTCTGGATCAGTAGAAAATACATAACAACCTTTCATCCCTCTCGTCATTAATGTCCTGTAAGTATTTTTTATTATCATATCAGCGAGCCCCTTAGCCATAATAGAATCTTCATTTAACAACTTTTTATAACCATGCATAGACTTGTCGGTGCTGGCCCGCTTAGTAGCGTCTGTAATTATCCTTCCCTTTCTAACTACCATGTCAGGTCCAATAATCACACCAACATAATCTAACTCGAGCCCTTGGCATGTATGTATACACCCCACTTCTGTTACAGAATCTGGGTGAACAATCCAGGCTTGCCCATGCTGGTTTAAATTCCATGTGGCTTCGTAATTACCAATTTTTATATCACTCAACTTAGAATTTTTTTTACTTACCCATTTCCAACAATATCCAGCAACCATTCTTGATTTATTATTTTCTTTATTAAGTTCTGATATTCGTTCGTGCAATTTTGAAGGATTGTTAATAACTTGAAAATCATAAGGAGTATTATCTAAAGTATCGTTTGCTGTTTCTTTTATTTGCAATATATTATCAAGCCAGGCTAAATAACCATCCGAACCATTACATCGAAACTGCGACGCAAGTTGTAACGTGCTTACATTTGCCCCAAAATGCTTAGCCCACCTTTCAATTTCTTTCTTTTCTCCTATATCCTTTAAAGTTACTCTTTGATCTTCGTCTATAAAAAACACGCTAAACTTTGAGACATTAATTAATTCCTTTACCTGATTTTCTCCTAAATGACTAAATAATCCAGATTTTTCATTCAATCTGTGAGCCTCGTCTACCACTAGGGTGTCAAAAGTATTTGCATCAATATTAAAATACGAACCGGAAGAATTAAATAAATTTGAAATTCTTGTTTTAGTAAATTTTCCAGTAAGCTTAACCTGGTAAACTTCTCGAGGAGCAGAGTTTTTAGTCACATACTGTACCACTTGCTTACGGTTAGTTAGTTCTGAAAGAAGATTTATTGCCACCACTGTTTTACCGGTACCGGGACCACCCTCAACTATTAAAACATTTTTATTATTTTCATCAGAAATTTTCGCAAGCTTTAAAGCAGTCTCAAATACAACTTTTTGATCATCAATTAAAACAAATTCTTGCTTGCCATCCAACATAGAAGCCAAACTGTCTGCTAAAGATTTTGATGGTCTGATTTTACCATTTTCAATACAATATAAAGTTTCGCCTTCATCACCATATTTTACAAACTTTTTAATAAAATCTCGTAATTTCAGAGCCTCGTTGCGCAAAAATATAGGCGCCTTATCTAAATATTCTTTATAGAATTGATTTTTTATTATATCTTCCGATTCATAATTATGAAGGTAGGCGCATGGTTTTAATTCAATATTTAAATCCTGGATGCTTGAATTATAATCCTTAAGCAATACCGAATATGACCACACCTGATACGAGGGATGATTTACTTCGCCAAAAAAATCAGTCTGCACAACGGCATCTTTGTCCGTCACGTACACGCCACTACTCCACTGCTTCAACTCAATCAAAACCGCAGTGCGTTGTTTATCAAAATTCGTTCCTGTTAAAATAAAATCTATTCTTTTCGAGGTTTGAGGAATTTTATATTCAATCGCAATTCCAACATTTTCAGGAATTTCAGGATCGGAAACTATATTATTCATATACATCATAGAATTGCGCCATGATTCGACTTCTTTCTTTCCTGTAGAATAACCAACTTCACGCACAAAAGAACTAAGAATTCTTTTTTCAATTTGATTTTCTATCACATCAGTAATGAATTGTTTTTTCGTACCTGAATATACAATCATGTAAAAATCTTATTGTTAAGCATATTTTAAACCTTTTAAAGCCTTTTGGCTATGGTAAAGATCCATAAAAAACAGGCGCCGGGGTAATTGGCCGGCGCCTTTGTGTGATTAGGAAAACAGGTTTAGTTGGGAGAGTCTGTAGAATTTTAAGGCTTTTTGTATGGCCTGGTGGGTTTGGGTACCCACTCTTTTTACAGACACACCCTTTTCAACATCCCCGAGTGTTATCTTCCCTGCCCTCTCAAGCCTTAACCTCTCTCGCTTGAGCCATGGTGGAATAACCTTTTCCAAAGGTAACTCCTTAGGGTCTCCCTTGCACTGCGGGAGTTTAAATTCAGGTTTACCCAATTCTGGCTTCAACTTTGCCAAAACCTCACCGCCGTATGTTTTACAGCTAATGTAAGTTCCGGAAGTAAAACCATTTGAGTGTGGTTTTTTCTTCACTGTGCAAAACCTCCTTTTGCAAAGATCATCCATTCGGACGAACCTTTGTGTATAGCTTCGGCATTGAGTGCCTAGGCTTTACGGGGAGGGTCGCACGATGGACACCTCATAATATTCCGTTTTGCTTGACCTTGTCAAACTAAAAATAAAATTCAAATTTTTAAGGAATCCATAAACTCCACCACCCGGGGGTCAAGGATTATGTCGGTAGCGGTTATGGGACGTTTTAGGTAAAGACCTTCCAATGTACGGCAACGAGAAAGGGCAAC
>CAYRQO010000068.1:0-4538 GCA_964426515.1 uncultured Candidatus Saccharibacteria bacterium
ATGCTCTTCCAAGATATGCTTCATGTCTTGCAGGCGGTCGTATTCTTTGGCTACCATTTCTCTTGAAATATTTTTTGAAAAAGTTTCTATTCTACCAGCAATTTTGTCAGCATCAATTTTCCATACCTTTTTAATATTGTATTCGCCCATTATTTCACGGTCCATCAATCTTTTACGGATTTCGTTATATTGCTCTTGAGCTTTATGCATTTCTTCTTTGGCTTTTGGAGTTAAATTTGTCTCTGTAATACCATTTTTAAGCCCAAAAGCATTTGTAATACCAAACATATTTAAAGCACCAGCTAAAACTTGTGAACCACGGAACTTGGATTTATGGGATTTATGGAATTCTTGTGATTTTTTGGCTAACAAAATTCTTGCTTCTTCAAGATGTGCATAATCTTTACCTGATGGGCCGGATTTTGTAAGCTTATTTTTTATGTCTTCCTGGGTGGCTTTTTTGTGTTTTAAAATAACCAACTCGTCATATGTTAAAGTAGACTGATCTTTAGCTGACAATTTTTGATATTCTTTGTCTTCATATGCATCACGTAATTTTTTAGCTAAATCAGAATATTTTGCAGTTGTGCCACGTTCAAAATTATCTAATTTTTTAAGATCGGTAGGTTTTCTTAAATTATTAATTTTTTCTTTTAATTGCTTTAACCTTTCCGTGTCTTCTTTTGTATAAAATCCACCAAGTAATTCTACACGTTCGTTTATTTCATCTATTTCTTTTTGGGTTTGTTTTTCTATTTCATTATTTTCTTTATTAATTTCATCATTTTGTTTTTGAATTTTATTATTTTCTTCTTTAAGTTTCTCCAATCTCTCATCACGCGACATTGAACCATTTTCTCGCAGTCTATCAAGCTCAGCGGTACGAGCCTCTTTTGTATCAAGACCTTTCTTTTTAAGCTCATCCATTTCATCTTTGGTATATGTATCCTTTTCCAAAAATGCAATTTTGTTTTCTACCATACCAGTAAGACGATCCACAGCCTTTTCTCTCTTTTCATCAGCAGTCATATTACCCCACGCGTCTCTGTCGGCTTTTTGCTGGGCTTCTTTTTCTGCTTTTTCTTTTGCTAACTGAGCTTTTTTGTCTTCCTCTAGTTTTGCATTTTTAAAAGCATCTATTTTGTCACGCAAGTTTATAGATTTGGTCATATCCAATCCATCAGTAATACCACGGTCAGACATTTCCAGCTCGGCAAGTCTTTTTACTTCAGCTTTTTCGCGTGCTTCTTCACGGCGTTTTTCATTTATCAAATTACCAATTTGATTTGGATATTTTTGGTTTAGAGATTTTTCATCTTCAGTTAAGTTTGTGTCACCACTGGCAAGTTTGTCTGCGAGATTTTGTACCAAATCTTTATCAGATTCCACAACTTCTTTTAGAATATCGACACTTTTATTTGGTGCTGAATTTTCTGGACTAAGCGTAACCGTATTTTCTGCATTACTACCAGTATCAAAACCAGGTGTCATTTCGAGCATTGCCTTACGTGCAAGACTAATCCCAGCCATAAAAGCATCTTTTTCGGCTTGAGTTTTATATTTCTCAGCTTGTTTTTCTATTTCTTTATCAAAAGCCTCAGCTTTTATTGTACTCTTCAGAATTTTCATAAGCTGGTTTTTTATTGGTTATGCTTTCTTTTGTTTTACTAGCAGAATCTATAATTTCAAGATTAGCGCTATGGCCTTTTGTTTTTTCAACAACTTGGTTTTTAAGTTGTTCTATTTTTTCTTTATTACCACCCGGTGTTTTATTAGGATTCATATACTTATTATACTATAAAATTATTAAATTCTACTAATTATTTTTATTGGAAAAAATTTTGTCGAGTTTTTTTCGCATATTTTCATCTAAACTACGCATTGCGATATCTAATGGTATGCCTGATTTAACTTTGTTTTGAACATCAACAAAGGCGTCAAAAGTTAATTTAGGTAATCTTTTTTCTAATTCTGATCTTGGTGTATTTGGGGTAAGAACAATATCATCAAAAAGTTTTATTTTTTCTTCGGGTTCATACTGGTGTACTATTAACAAATTATCAATACTATCAATAAATGTTTTTGGTAGACCTTGTATAACTTGCTCTCGTGTTTGCTTACCTGAGAGAACTCTATCAACATATTCTTGTATTTTATTTGCTGAAGCTTCTCCAATATCAGTAAACAAATTAGCCATTGTAAACCTAATTTCTTCTTTTTTTCTTAATTCAGGGTCTGTTATTGATTTAATTCGATCTATCTCAGCATTTCTAGAGTCTAGATTATGCTGATTTACTGATTCATCCCCTTGAGGATCTTCTATGGTCTGAGTCTGTTCTTCTTTGTTATCTTTTTGAGACAAAGCCTCATCTAGTTTTTGTCTCATAGAATCTGGCATACCTTTTACTATAGAATCATAACTTTCCTTGCCTGTATCTATTCTATCAACATATTCTTGTATTTTTTTATTCAAGTTTTCTTCATAATCTTTGCTTGCATCACCACCCAAAAAAGAGTTAATAGTATCAACTTTTTCATCTCCTGTTTTGTGTGACTGCGGTAATACAACTTCAGGTTCTGAAATATTTTCTTTTTGCTTTTCTTGGTAATCTTTCCAATAGCCGTCTCTTAACAATTGCCTTTCTTCGTCAGTGATTGATTGTAATGCTAATTTAGTAGCTTCTTGTTCTGTTTTACCATTAGCTAAAAAATTTTTATACAAAGAATCTAATTTTTGATTTAGTTGTTTTTCTTCTATAGAATCAACTATTTGCTCTTCGTCTTGTTCGTCTTGGTCATTTTGATCTTGATTAGTTTCGGCTGTTTCAATTATTTCGGTTGTTTCAGTCACCCCGGCTTCGCTCTCAACAGTTTCAACATCGGGAGATAATGTTTGATTTTCGTCTGCCTCTAATTCTTCCAATTCTTTTATTTGTCTTTCTAACTCTTTAATCTCTCTTGTTAGTTGTTCATTCTCTTTAGTTTTAGTTTCGATTATTTCTTGTAATCTTTTTTCTTCCTTTAGAATTTCCAAATATTCTTCGTACGTTGTAATTACAAAATCTGGGTGATGTATATCTTTTTTAGACTCTATGTTTTTATTTTGTTGGTCTTTGTTATCTTGGAGATTTTTACCTTTAGGCTTATTTACATTTTCTATTTCTTTTGTTTTTTTAGAATTTTTAAGCATCTCTTTATAATCAGCTAAAGCTAAACCGTGCTCGTCTTTTTTCCAAATTATTTTTTGCCTAATTTCTCTATGAAAAATTTCCTGATACTCTTTATCATTTTTTACATTTTCATGACCAATCTTGCTAATTATTTTTTGTAATCTTCTGTTATTATGTACCGCATCATTTATGGACTTTTCTATATTTTTTATTTTTTCTTTTATTTCTTTTGGAGTAAAAATTGTTTCAGCCTTAGAAACCTCGATTTTGTCTTGAGGTTTGTTTTTATTATCAGGGTTCAAATTTGGAGTTGGCATAAAATTTAGATTATTATTTTCTAGATTAATATCACTTGGTAATAATTGCGCTTGGTGCGGTATTTCTATTTCAATATTAGGGGGAGAGTCAGGCTCTATGTCTGTAAATCTGTCCCTGATCTTATATAAATCATTTAATGAATCTATTTTTATACTTTTATTTTCAAACTGTAATCTCGAGTCTAATTTTGTATCTTTCCTCTTAATTTGCTCTAATTGATTTTCTATTTCTTTTCTAAGAGATTCATCTTTTATTTGTGGAATAAGTATTTCAAAATATTTTTTTATGGTGGAGTTTTGTTTTTTCTCCATAGATCCCAATTTTATAAACCTTTTTAACAAAGTCTGTTGGTACGGCGAATCAATATACTTGCCTGACGAAATTTCTCTCTCAAGCTGAATCATTTCTTCTTCAATACTTTTTGGTTTATATTCCATTATATATAAATTATACCATATAAGTTACATTTATGTCAAAGACATTTGTAAATCAAGGCTTATTTTTGTAAAAATTCTGGTAATCCACATATAGTTCTATTATACGCTTGACGAAGGCTTTTGAAAAGGGCACCATATACTATGTACAGGTAATATACTGTTTTGGCTATCTTTTCTTTCTGAATTTCTGTACAAATTATGGAATTCAAACACACACAAAGCGCTGACTGCGACCATTCAAAAAATCCGGCAGCGCAACATATGTCTTACTTTTTATACGGTACTCAATTTATAATAATGTTTGTTATTATAAGCTCTTTTGTAGTACCTCTTAATACAAACGCTGGAGTATTAAACAAAATAGCCCAAATGTTGGGTATTAATGCCGAAGCTCGCACGACAGAGAGCCTACACAATAGCCAAAATTTGCCAGTTTTAGAAGCTAATATCAATATTACAAATTCTACTAAAAGTATAGCTCGGAACGAATCTCTCCATATGGAAGACGAAGTGCTGGAAAGCGAAATTGGGTTAATGGGTACAAGTCTTGATATTATCGAATACCCCGAAGAAGACGAAATTAATGTCTATACAACCAAAAATGGTGATACAT
>CAYRQO010000069.1:0-4523 GCA_964426515.1 uncultured Candidatus Saccharibacteria bacterium
CCTTCCCAATGGGTCGTAAATATTTACCACATATAAAGATTCATTTGTCGTTGCTGGGGTTACTGATGCTCCAAAACTTTCATATGGAAGAGATTGTTTATAGACAAGTCCTCGGGCATCGTAGATGACATCAGTGACATTGTAGCTATCTATAGCTTCAGCTTCTTTGCGTTCCTGTTTCAATCGTCCTAATCCATCATAATATTTATAATCATTAATTGTATTTTCAGCATTTAAATAATCAATTTTTTCTATCCCAATATTTCCAGGAATATCGGTATATACATATGAAGTTTTGGTCACTGGTTCGTATGGAGCATTGAAACTTGGAACTTTTTCTTCAACAACTCTATCAAGCCCATCATATATAATTTGATACATAAAACCATTTTCATCTATTATTTGTCTAACTTTTCCTGAAGAATAATCATAAAAATATTCTATCGTTTGATTAAGTGGATTTGTAACTGTTAAGGGGTATAAATTATACATATCATGAGTATAATTTGTAATTTTCCCTTGGGGGTCGATCGAAGCTATCACCAAGCCATTATTATTGTAAATTTTTTGAGTATTTATATATATACTACCTTGGTAAGCATCATCTCTTACCCATTGCTCTATTTTTGTCGGGTTACCTTTAGTTAAAAAACCAAAAGTTAAGTTGTCATAATAAATTTTTGTTTCTTTGATTTTGTTATAATAATAACCGGAAATAGTAGACTTAGAAATTAAATCAGTGTAAACATTTGTACTTGGGCTTGCATATGATAGATTTTCACTAAATACATCTATTCCCAAATCAACAAAGTTACCAGTATTGTCAGCTGCTACTTTACCAAAATTTGTAATAGTTGTTACATTTCCAAAATTATCATAACCATAAATCACCGATGTATCCGAGTGAGTATTATTGCCATCATAATCTAAAATAGTATTCATATACATACTGACAAAGGTATAACCATTCGCAAGATCAAATGTATACCATTTTTTAATCGTTACTCGATAAAGATGACCTGTACTATCATATTCTTCGATACGATATGGCTTAGTAATTTTATATTTATTATCTTGATATTCGCCGAAATTTTCGTTCGTAGCGTTTCCTTGGTGGTAATAAGTTTTAGTTACATTACCATTGGGATCAATTTTTGTGGTTGTAGCAAAACCAGCAAATTTTTTGTATTTAAAACAATTTGGCTGACAAGTATCAATATCATAATAATATCTTCCCTCTTCATATGCATAGTTGGTTGTAGAAGGCGAATTGACTAAATCATCGTAGGAAATAGAATTAACTACGGTTATGCTAACTGGCAATCGAGCCCCGCTTGGAAAAAAGTTCTCAACTTCTTTTTCTTGGTATGTGACATTTACTTTACCGCCACTTGGAGCTGTGACAGAATTTATCATTACATCTTTAACTCCAGTATTTATAAATACGGCATGTGGACAATTCAGGGTGCTACAGGTATTAATAAAATCACTTAGGCCATCATTATTTACATCAACAAGGATTAACGAGCTACTTAAACTAAGTCCAGTGGAGCCAGAATACGGCATATCCCAATCAGGATCACGAACAAAGTCTGTTCCATTATTAATAAAAACAGTTTTCGTTGAGTCATTGTATTGAGAACCACCGTCATTAGCAAAAGTGTTACTATTAGTATACACAAAGTCGACTAAACCATCGTTGTTAACATCATTAAATATTGAACTACTAGACAGTGGAAGTCCAGCAGGATAACCAGAGGCACTCGAATATGGCATATCCCAATCAGGATCACGAACAAAGTCTGTTCCATTATTAATGAAGACCGTTTTCGTGTAATCATTATATGGAGAACCGCCGTCAGGCTGGAAAACTGTATTGATAGTGGTATCAGTATAGACAAAATCTAATAACCCATCATTATTAATATCAGTAAAAGTTGAATTTGGATTTATATATAGTGATTTAGCTACCCCGGTCGCCATTGAATACGGCATATCCCAGTTAGGGTCTCGGACAAAATCTGTCCCGTTATTTATGAATACGGTTTTTTCATGATCATTATATGGCGAGCCACCATCATTTGCAAAAGTACCTTCATTTTGAACATAGAAAAAGTCGACTAAGCCATCGTTATTGATGTCAATAAAAGAGGAGTTGGTCTGAAGTCGAAGTTTATAAATACCTCCATAGTTTTTATATGGCATATCCCAATCAGGATCACGCACAAAATCATCACCATCATTTATAAAGACTGTATCCGTATAATCATTATATGGCGAGCCACCATCATTTGAAAAAGCATTATTAGTAGAAGAAGTACTAATATAATCAATTAAGCCATCATTATTGATATCGGCAAATGTCGAATTAACAGTTAAGGGTAAAGATTTAGCAGTTCCGGTCGCCATTGAATACGGCATATCCCACTCAGGGTCTCGGGCGAAACCGGAGCCGGTATTAATAAAGACATTATTATTATAATCATTATATGACGAGCCACCATCAACAATAAAATTAGTGGATGTTCCAGATGTATTTACAAAATCAACTAGACCATCATTATTGATATCAACAAAGGTATTACTATTACTTAAAATAATCCCATAAGAACCTCTATACGGCATATCCCAATCAGGATCACGAACAAAGTCTGTTCCATTATTGATGAAGACTGTTTTAGTCGCGTCGTTATAATCTGAACCGCCATCATTTATAAAAGCATCAGAATTGGTTGCAATAAAATCAACAAGGCCATCATTATTTAGGTCTATATAAATTGAACCTGCAGTGAGAGGAAGACCACTGGAGCTATTTTGTGGCATACTCCAATTAGAATCACGAGAGAAATCAAAATTTCCTTCAGCATAATTAAATTCCGTAACTTGTGGATTTGCAGGAATTGAATTATCAATAATTTTATCAATCAAAGATACTCGGTTGAATTGTGGTAGAGTATAAAAAATATTAAAAACTCTTTCCTGGCTACTATTAAATAATATTTCAACTTTGTCTAATTTTTTTCCAGACTTTATTTGAAAACCTGAAGAATATTGTGATGTTTGATTGTTATTTGCCGTAACGTATGATAAAGAAATGTTGTAGGGGCCATAGGTCATAGTGCTTGGGTAAACCTGACCAGTTTCTTTTATATATGTATATTGAATTGTATTTCCGTTAAGGTCTTGTATGGAAGTTAAATACCAAGTATAGACCTTATTTAAATCATTCGGATCATTTTGTCGAGAAGAATCATTTAGGCCAAAAGTATACATGGTGCCATCTTTGGTTTTTACGGTCCAGTGGTTATCATTATGTCTCGTATAATTTAAATATGTCCCATCCTCTTTCTTTGAACCAAAGTCACCAAAATTATTGTTTGAAATAATAGGAGTAAGCTCTCCTGATATCGAAGAATAGAAATAATTTTTATTATAAATAGAATTAGAACCTTCTCTGTTTACATATCTAATATATGGTACTGATAGTTCCCAGCCATAACCAGTAACTGAATTTTTCGATTCATTTTGGGAATTATAGGACAGAGATAATTCCGGGCTCATATTTCTAAAAGATGGAAGTGGAAAATCATATGAATACACAAAAGCCCCAGAACGTTCATCAACATCCCCAAGGCTAACTTTTAATGGTTCAATTTTTTGAGGATTATCAGCACCTAGAGGAGCTAGAGGTTCTTTCTCTTCAGTTGGTTCCACGGGTTCTTCTTTTAATTCCTCCTCTTTCGGAGCAATTTCTACCTCGGTCACCGGCTCAGTTTTTACAACTTCTTGTGGTGCAGTTCCAAGGTCAACCTCAGAAATATTAGGAGTTGTCAGCTCCGCAAGTGGAACCACTACACTTTCAGTGAGATCTTCAGCAAATGCTGGATAAATGGGAGCAATAATAAAAGAAACAATTATGAATAAATTAACAACTTGCATTAACTTTGAACCCATAAATATTGTTCTCATATATAAATATTACTTACTAATAATTTTATAGTCAAGATTATTCATTTTTAAATAAAAAATACTCAAAGTTTGTTACTTTGAGTATTTTTTATTTAATTGATGAAATTTTGACTTCCATGAATGGCTGTCGATGGCCATTTCTTTTTAAATATCTACTTTTTTGTTTATATTTAACGACACTGACAGTTTTAGCCTTACCAAGTTTTTGAAATAGTGATTCAACTTTAGCTTTTTCGATATATGGAGTCCCGATTGTTGTGTCTGTTCCATTGTCTACCAATAAAACTTTATCAAATATAACTTTATCGCCAAGCTTAAAATCCCCTTCCATCTTTTCAACTTTTAAAACATCTCCAACTGCCACTTTGTATTGTTTGCCACCAGTAAAAATAACCGCAAATTCTTTGCTTTCAGGAACTACTGTTTTGACTTTTTTGGTTGTTGTAGTTTTTGTTGCCATAAATTAATTACCCTTAAATTTCAATAATATACTGAAACCTTCAAGTAACAACTATATTACACAAAAGTTGGTAAAAATGCAAGGGGGCTGTATA
>CAYRQO010000070.1:0-4520 GCA_964426515.1 uncultured Candidatus Saccharibacteria bacterium
GGAAGTTCGCTTGGTAATCCTGGTCCGGGAGGCTGGGGCGTAGCTATTTTGCAGAATGAGAAAATTATTAAAGAATTGGGTGGTTTTGAGAAAAATACGACAAATAATCGAATGGAATTAATGGCCGTCATTGAGACTCTGAAATATTTAAGGAAGTCCGACTTCGATAAAATGGAAGTCACTATTTTTGCTGATTCGAATTATGTCCTTTCCGGTATTACTTCTTGGATATATAATTGGGAAAAGAATGGCTGGCGGACGGCTAATAAAAAAGCAGTTTTAAATCAAGATTTATGGCAAGAATTAATTGCTTTAATTAGAAGTACTGAAACTAAAATAAATTGGCAAAAAGTTAAAGGCCACTCGGGGCATATTCACAATGACCGAGCTGATGAAATTGCAACAAATTGTGCATCAAGGCAGAAGCGCGAACAATAGGTCTGGAAAAATAACAAATATTCTAAACCGGAAAATTTTATGACAGGCAATAAAAAACAAACAGAATAGTCTTATTGTCGGGGCGCGCGCAAGGCTGACGGGCCGAGCCAGAGCAAATTTTCACCAGAAAATTATGCGGTCCCGACAAGAAGAGTTATTCGTTTGTTTTAGTCAAAAGTTATATGACTAAAAAAGAAATTATTTTAATTTTTATTTTACTCATTATCAGTTTGATAAGATTTTTCTTTTTTATTCCCAATAAGCCAGATTATGACATCGCCTTAGGGCAAAAAGTTAAATTAGAAGGTCTTGTCGTTGAGGCACCAGACGTACGGATTTTTAATCAGAGAATTATTGTTAGACCACTAAACCAAAAAAGTAATATTTTGGTTGTTATTCCTCGAGAAGTTGATATTTTTTACGGTGACAGAGTTTTAATTTCGGGAATTATCGAGACTCCGGAGAATTTTATGACACAATCTGGTAAAGAATTTAATTATGAAAGATATTTAGCTAATCAAGATATTTATTTTGTTATTAAAAATGCCGAAGTAGAAATAATCTCGCACGATAATCTGAGTTTTATTAAAACAAAGCTTTTTAGACTTCGCGAGGCCTTTATGGAAAATATAAAAAAAGTTATTCGATCCCCTGAGAGTGATTTGGCGGGCGGGTTAATACTAGGAGCTAGGGGAGGGTTTGATAATGAAACGAAGGATGAGTTTATCGTCACTGGCACAATTCACATTGTGGCATTATCGGGTTACAATATTTCAATTATTTCAGAAAATCTCATGAAGTTTTTTGGTTTGGTTTTTTCTCAAACTGTTTCTATTCTACTCGGTATTTTTATTATAATTTTATTTATCATTATGACGGGTGGCACAGCCACGGCTATTCGAGCTGGAATTATGGCGCTTATTATGCTTTTTGGTCGAATAACCGGTAGAACTTATCTAGCTGGCCGAGCCCTTATAATAACAGCCTTATTGATGATTTGTTATGATTTGCGGGTGGTGACAGATATTTCTTTTCAATTATCATTTTTAGCTACTGGTGGAATTTTATTTGTCACCCCAAAAGTTATTAATTGGTTTTATTTCTTGCCACTTCGATTTAAAATTCGAGAAAATGTCGCTATGACGACCTCAGCCACGATTTCTGTTTTGCCAGTCCTTCTTTATTCAACAGGAGTTTTTTCGCTTGTTTCATTACCAGCCAATATTTTAATTTTACCCTTCATTCCAATAACAATGTTTTTTAATTTTATTTCTAGTCTAATTGTTTTCATTGATCCAACTCTAGCATTACCTTTTGCTTACATTTCTCAATTATTACTTTCATATATTTTATTGGTAATTCATTTTTTTGCCTCTTTACCATTGGCAAGTTTAAATATAAAATCATTTCCTCTTATTATTACGGTTTTAATTTATCTTTTATTAATTTATTGGGTCTTTAAAAGAAAATAAATTATTTTTTGAAATTTTCTTCTACCACTTCCCAGTTTAAGTTTTCAAAAAATGCTTCAACCCCAGAAGGAAAGAGTACTTCCTACGGGGCAGGTGTATTTTTTAAAGTGCCTTATTGTAATTTTCTTCTATATTTTGCCAATTTAGGTTAGCAAAGAAATCTTCAATATATTGTTTTTTGCCTGAAGGTTGATAATCATAAACAAAAGCATGTTCCCACATATCGAGGCAAAGAATAGGGGAAAGGCCAGTGAGTTGACCTAAATGATGCTCATCAACCCAATTGATAATTAATTTATCGGTCATTTTGTCATGATAAAGAATACTCCACCCAATACCACGCGTCGTTGCCACAAATTTGAAATGACCCAAGAAATTTTCAAATGAGCCCCATTCTTTTACAATCGCTTGATATAAAGAACAATCTTCACCGATAGGTTTTGGACCACCGATAAAAGAAGCAAAAAAATATTCATGATTGCGCATACCATCAAATTCAAAACCGAAACGACGTTGTAGCTCACCCAAAACAAACGCATTTTTCTCGGGATCACTTTTTAGTTCTGCTAATTTGTTAAAAATAAGGTTTGTGTTGTTGACATAGCCCTTATAAAGCTTTAGATGCTCTTCGATATTTTTTTCTGAGATTCCTTTTAATTTCGGTATCTCAAATGTTTTTAATGTAAATGTTTCCATCCCGTATGAAGCAGGGAATGTTTACATTCCCGTTGCTTAGATTATTTTAATAATTTCGACATAAATAAAAATTATATTTATTCCACAACATTGCCTGAAAAGCTTCGTACGGGATCCATATTCTTTATATTTTAATTAGTGGTAATATATAGTATACCATGAAATATTTAAAAAAATATTTATCATATATTTTAATTATTTCCCTTCTTTTTATTGGTTTTGGGCTTTTATATTTTGCCTATTTGCCTCAAAATCCATATTTGAAAGTGATTTTCTTAGATGTTGGCCAAGGCGATAGTATCTATATTGAAGCTCCAAGTGGGAAACAGATGTTGATCGATGGCGGTAATGGCGATAATATTTTGCCCAATTTAATAAAAGTTATGCCTTCATTTGATAGATCTATTGATGTTGTCATCGTAACTAATCCTGACCTTGATCATATTGGGGGATTGGTTAAGGTACTTGACGATTATAGTGTCGGACTTATTTTAGAGCCCGGAACTGATCCAAAAACCATGATATACCAGAATTTAGAAAAAGAAATTGTTGATAACAAAATAGACAGAAAAATTGCCAGAAGGGGAATGAAGATTGTTTTAGACGAGAAGGAAAATATTTATTTTGATATTTTATTCCCTGATCAAGACGTAAGTAAATGGGAGACGAATGACGGTTCCATAGTTGGAAAATTAATTTATAATGATATTTCTTTTATGCTGATGGGGGATGCTACCCGATACACTGAGAATTTGATTTCTTGGAATGAAAATAAAGAATTTTTAGAATCTGATGTTTTAAAATTGGGGCACCATGGTTCTCATACCTCATCGAGTTTATTATGGCTTGAAACTATTAAACCAAAAATTGCTATTATCTCGGCAGGTTTAAATAATCGTTATGGTCATCCACATCAAGATGTAATTGAAAATTTGAAACCACTTAATATTTTATATCAAGGGACATATGAAAAAGGAAATATAATTTTTAAAACTGATGGAAATAGATTAGTTGCTAGTGACTAGGTTATAGGGATTAGTAGAATGTCTTTGCAGAGCCCAAGCATTTTACTATTAACTAATCACTAGAAACTAGAAACTAGAACCTAATCATAAAATAAAAATCCTCATAATTATTATGAGGATTTTTATTTTATGATGCCAGCTTTTTTTAGTGTGGCGTAAGCTCCGTTTTTATTGATTGTTTTGATAGCTTTAGTTGAAATTGTGAGGGGGAAGTATTTTTTTAATTCAGGAACATAAATTCTTTTCTTTTGCAGATTGGTATATTTACGAACCATGCCAGTTGGGTTAAATTTGGTAGCACGAACAACGTTGGAGTAACCCCCAGCCATTTTTGAACCTTTTTTTGTTATGTCGCAAACTTTCGCCATATGTGGTTGTATGCTATCATATTAAACATGCTTATGCAAGCTTAAATATTATGAATGGATTATTTTATGTAATAGTTTTAATAATGTCGATTGTTATTCATGAGGTAGCTCATGGTTATTCGGCTTATTTATTGGGAGATGACACGGCTCGCTTAAGTGGTCGTTTAACACTCAATCCAATTCGACACTTAGATCCATTTGGTTCAGTTATTTTACCGTTACTTTTATTTATTACGACTAAAGGATCTTTTTTGATTGGTTGGGCCAAACCTGTTCCATATAATCCAGCTAATTTACGAAATGGTAGGAGGGGGAATATGATCGTGGCATTTGCTGGAATTGCGGCCAATTTAATTATTGCAATTATATTTGGATTATTAATTCGATTTGCTCCAGTGTTTGGAATACCTCCTTATAATCTTGATCCATTACTACTTCATCCTTTTTATAAAATTTCATCAATCATTGTCATGATGAATTTAGTTTTGCAGTGTATGCCTTTATTTTAAAAGATGACTTTA
>CAYRQO010000071.1:0-4398 GCA_964426515.1 uncultured Candidatus Saccharibacteria bacterium
GGGCAAAAGAACAAAAACTTAGTTTCTGGATTTAATATGAAATACACTAAATTTTTTATCAAAAAATTCAAAGGAATTGAAGAATTAGAAATAGATCTAACAAAATATCCTGTTGGAAAAATTTTCCCGCTGGTTGGATTAAATGAAAGTGGAAAAACAACGATTTTGGAATCTCTGAATTTTTTTCAAGAGGATTTGATTGACGGTAAAAAACATGAAATTTTGCACAAAAAAGATAGTGGAAATTTTACAGGGAATATAGAAATTCAAGCTGAATTATTATTGGAAGAGGGCGACAATAAAGTGATTAAAGATTTTTTGAATTCTAAATCATTGAAAATTGAAAAGAACATTGAAACTATTTCAATTACTAAAAAATATATATTTAATAATGCCTCATTTGAAAAACAAGAATCAACATGGACTTGGAGCCCTGGTTTAAAAGTAAAATCTAGCACCCAGAGAACTTATAAAAGCCTTTATTCTGAAAATAAAGAAATATGGAATGAATTAAGAAGTGAAGTTAAAAAAGTTGTCCCAAAAATATTATATTTTCCCGATTTTCTTTTTGATTTTCCAACAAAAATTTATTTAGAAAATATTGAAACATTAACGAGCGAAAAAGAAAAAGAGGTACAAAAAGAATATAAACAAATTATTGACGACATATTGCACACTATCAATACAGAATATTCGCTTAATGATTTTCTCACAAAATTAAAAGCACTAACAGACACAGCAAAACAATCTGCTTCGTCTCAAATCAAGCAAGAAATTTCCTCAATTTTAAATAAAAAGATTGTAGCACCATGGCAAGAAATTTTTCCAGGACCAGATAAAAACATTATCATTGAAACCGGTAATGATCAAACGGGTTATTTTATTCAGTTAAAAGTAAATGAGGGAACAAGTCCATTCCTTATAAACGAAAGAAGTCTCGGATTTAGGTGGTTTTTTGGCTTTATTCTTTTTACAGAATTTAGAAAAGCGAGAGCAGATGAAAGTGGAGAGTATCTATTTTTATTTGATGAGCCAGCAAGCAATCTTCATGAAAGCTCACAACAGAAACTACTTTCTCTTTTTGAGAAGCTTGTTGATAAATCCAAAATAATTTATTCAACACATAGCCCATATCTTATAAATCCAAAATTTATTTTGAATTGTTTTATTGTAAAAGATACAGGGAGAGAAAATCCAAGCGACTATGATTTTAGGCAAAATATCAAAGCAATACCGCACAAACAATTTGTAGCAAATTACCCAAACGAGGAAACACATTTTAGACCAATTCTCGATGTTTTGGAGTTTAGCGCAATGGATTTCGAGCTTACAGATAAAATTGTTTTTACTGAGGGAAAATTTGATTACTATACATTCAAATGGATTAAGGGTAAATTTTTTGCAGATCAGGATTTTGATTTCAAGTTTTATCCTGGAGCGAGTGTTGATAAATATGAAAATATTTTTAGAGAATATCTTGCGCATAGTAAAAAATTTGTTGCTATTTTTGATGCCGATGGAACGGCTACGACAAAAGGCAAAGGTGCAAAAAACAGATATTTAAAAGAAATTTCTCAGGAATTAGAAAAACAAATATTTACTCTTGATGCTATTGATGCAAATTTTGATACATTCACAACCGAAAAACTTTTTACAGAAGCTGAAACATTACAAATTCAACAGAAATCATTTTCGAGTGATACAGTTTTTAATAAAAACCATTTCAATTCAGCGATACAAGAACTTTTCATCAGTGAGGAGCCTTTTGCTTTATCGGAAGCAACAAAAGAAAACTTCAAAAAAACCTTCAATTTTATCAAAGTTAAATTTACCCAGTTAGAAAATTAATATGGCACAAATAAGCTACATAAAATATACGGATGTCCTCGAAGCTCGCAGATACGATGCAGAGTATTTTAAACCTGAGTATTTGGAAATTGAAAAAAAGCTAGGTAATATGAAATATAGCTTATTAAATAGTTTTTGTAATTTTTGTAAGAAAGGCATTTTTGATATAAGTCCTAAATATTATAAAAATAAAGGAATTCCATTAATTAGAACTTCTGAAATAAAAAACCCGTTTATCGATTTTTCTACAACAGTTTTTCTTGATGAAAATATACATACGATCTACAAAAATACCGAACTTGAAACAGGCGATTTAATATTTACTAAAATTGGTGCTTACATTGGAGATGTATCAATTTTGCCGCCAGAATTTGAAAAATATAATTTTAGTCAAAATGTTGCAGGATTAAGCATTAAAAAAGATAAAATTAGTCCTTATTTTCTTTTGTCTTTTCTATTATCAAAATATAGTAGAAATCAAATATTAAGAATTGCAATGTTGTCCGGTCAGGGAAAATTAGAGCTTAAAGATATCAAAAATATTAAAATTCCAATACTCTCTCAACCTTTCCAACTCCAAATCGAACAAATTGTAAAATCTGCCCACCAAAAACAATCAGATTCCAAACAACTCTATCATGAAGCTGAGCAATTACTTTTAGCAGAACTAGGACTTTTAGATTATGAGGTCAAACACTCGCTTTGGTTTACCACTACCAAAAATGAAGTAAGCGTTGCCCACAGATACGACAGCGAATATTTTCAGCCAAAATATGCAAAGATAATCAAGAAAATTGAAAGTTATGAGGGCGGATGGGATTTGGTGAAAAATGCAGTAAATTTCAAAGATAAAAATTACACACCTAAAGAAGATCAAAAATATAAATATTTGGCACTTTCTAATATTTCAAGTCAGGGCTATATTCAAGATTATCAAGAAGAATTTGGAAAAGATTTACCGAGTAGAGCAAGAAGAATAATAAATGCAAATGATTTGATTATTTCATCTATTGAAGGCTCTTTATCTTCTTGTGCGTTGGTAGAAAAAGAATTTGATAATTCTATTTGTTCGACTGGATTTTTCGTCTTAAATTCTGCAAAAATAAATTCTGAAACTTTGCTTATTTTGTTTAAGTCTCTTGTTATTCAAGAACTTTTGCAAAGAGGATCAAAAGGAACGATTTTGACAGCTATTTCAAAAACAGAATTAGAATCAATCAAAATTCCTCTCATTAAACCATCAATCCAAAAACAAATTGCCGAAAAAATTGCGCAAAGCCACAAATTAAGAAAAGAAAGCAAAGAACTTTTAGAAGAAGCAAAAAGAAAAGTAGAAGAAGAGATTGAAAAATAATTTTATTTTTTACAAAGGTAGATTATGAATGACAAAATAAATCTCATTAGGCCAGAAAAAGTTAACTTAGCAAATAACCCTATTTTGACTGAAAAATGGGTTCAAGAAATTATTGCTAATGATCCGTCTATTTTGGGATTGGGTGATTTGATATTAAAAGACAAGGAAAGAATACATCCAAAAGCAGGTAGATTGGATTTACTACTTCAAGATCCTGATTCTGAAAGAAGATATGAAGTAGAAATTCAGCTTGGAAAGGTAGATGAAAGCCACATTATCAGAACTATTGAATATTGGGATATTGAGAAAAAAAGATATCCTCAATATGATCATTGTGCTGTAATTATTGCCGAAGATATTACGAATAGATTTTTGAATGTTATCGGTATTTTTAATGGTGCAATTCCTCTTATTGCCATAAAAATGGAGGCATTCAAAAACGGAAATGATTATTGGCTGAATTTTACAACTGTTTTAAACGAAGTAAGTCTTGGACTTGTAGAAGAAGATGAAATCAAAGAAGTAACTGACAGAATATATTGGGAAAAAAGAGGTACAACAAAAACAGTTTCTTTGGCTGATGAGTTAGTAGGTTTGATAAATGAATTTACTAGTGGTTATGAATTGAAATATAATAAATTCTATATTGGACTTGCAAAAGACGGACAA
This sequence comes from uncultured Candidatus Saccharibacteria bacterium, assembly GCA_964426515.1. Lineage (GTDB taxonomy): Bacteria > Patescibacteriota > Minisyncoccia > Phycocordibacterales > UBA9973 > UBA8515. The sequence continues at coordinate 3,872 of CAYRQO010000071.1, forward strand.
CCTGATAATTTTGTAATATTTAGACCGAAAAAATCAAATACAACAATGGAAATAAGATTGGAACAAAGCCCAGAAACAGACAAGATGATTGAAGATGCTGAATTAGATTTGATGGAGTATGATAATAAATGGAATAGATATAGAATAAGAATATCAAAACAAGATTTATCAAAAAACAAAGAATTGATTGTAAATTTACTAAAAATGGCTTACGGAAAAACAATAAAAGGATAACGAGTTTTGAAAAATGGAAGAGATATTGGTCGAGGGTGAATTCCATTTTTCAAAACTACTCAAGGCACGTTGTACCCTCAGTCCGTTATCGATCCGTTTGACTATTCAAAATATTGCATATACTAAAATATTATCAGTAATAAGACTCAACAAATTAAATCCACTCGTAAACAATATTTCCATCGGTCTCCCTGCCGAACTCAACGCGCGAACACAACAATATGAATATTGTCGAGCGAAGCTTTTGACTTTCAAACAATTGTCCTAATCCTAAATATTTGTATATGACTAAA
>CAYRQO010000072.1:0-4395 GCA_964426515.1 uncultured Candidatus Saccharibacteria bacterium
ACTTCCGATTCAATTGGAACGACTAGCTACACATATGATGATTGGAAAACAACAGTTGTTGATAAAAATGGAAAAGTCAAAAGTTATTATAAAGATGCATTTGGTCATTTATTTAAAGTCGAGGAGGTAAATAATAACGAAATTTATACGACGATCTATAGTTGGAATGATAATAATAAATTAGTAAAAATTACCGATGCTCTTGGAAATGTTAGAAATTTTGTTTACGATGGGCTTGGGAGACTTCTTACTGCCGAGGATTTGCATTCCCCATATGACACGACATTTGGAAAATGGTCATATTCTTATAGTAATAATGGTAATTTAATCAAATCTTCTAGTCCGAGAAATTTGATTACAAGCTATGAATATAATGATCTTAATCAATTATTGGTTGAGGATTTCACCAAAACTATTAATAAAGAAATATCCTACAAATATGGTGATTGTCTAAATGGTGTCGGCAAACTTTGTATGGTTGTGATGTCTCCTGGTGTTAATACCACCTATTCATATGATTCAAATGGAAATGTTGCTACAGAAAATAAAATAATCAATGATGTGACATATACAACTACATTCACATATGATTATCTTGGTAATATTCTTACTATCACTTATCCCGATAATGCTATTGTAAAATATTCTTACAACACGGCTGGTCTTTTGGAAAAAATTGAAAGTGAAGAAGAGAAAGATTTACACATAGATATTGTCTCCAACTTTGATTACAATCCAATGAATCAAGTTGTGTTTGCGGTATATCCAAACAATGTTGTCACCACCACCACTTATGACGCCGAAAAATTATATCGTTTGACACGTCGCATAACCGAAGGCCCAAGTATAATTCAAAATTCAAGTTATTATTACGACAACTTAGGCAACATTATTCAAATTACCGAAGACTCAGACACAATCCGAAACGGAGTAACTACTTATGCTTATGATGACCTCTCTCGTTTAATTGAAGCAAATAGTGTGGGTAAAAACTCATACACCCAAAACTTCACTTACAACCCAATCGGCAACATTACGAAGGGCCCTGCGGGTATTTATCTCTACCAAGGAAATACTGGATTACTTAGTGCCAATCCTCATGCTGCAACTTCTATCAATAAAAAAACAAATACTTACGACCTCGATGGCAACCTCCTTTCCGATGGTACTATCACTAATACTTGGAATTACAAAGATCAACTAACTAAAACAGTTAAAAATGGTATATCCTCAGATTATCAATACGACCATCAAGGAGAAAGAGTATCACTGACCTATAAAGAAGAAAGTACAATCTATCCAAATGACTATTACAATGTCTATCGAGATTCTAGTGTCCAACATAGTACCAAGAAAACCAAACAAATTTTTGGCAACGGTCAACTAGTTGCAACAATCGAAACAACTCTCGAACTTGATCCTTACGACAATGTCATCACCGTCATTAGCCCATACTACAATCATCTTGATCATTTAGGTTCAATTGTCGGAGTCACAGACCGTAAAGGGAATTTAGTTAAATCTCTCAATTACTATCCATATGGTTCACCAAGAACATCAGAGGGTGAATATCTTACTCAAAGACAATATATTGGAGAGATGTATGATTCAAATACAGGACTTGATTATCTGAATGCACGGTATTATGATGGGACGAGAGGGAGGTTTATAAGCCAGGATTCAATGTTTTGGAGTCCAGAGAAATTCCTTTCGGATCCACAACAATTGAACTCTTATTCGTACGCAAGAAACAATCCAATAATTTACAAAGATCAGAATGGAGAATATATAGAGAGTGTTATAGATGTTGGCTTCATACTTTATGATTTATTTGATTTGGGTAAAACCTATGCAAGTGGTGATGATTATAGTGAACAACTCGGTTATTTAGGTTTAGATGTTGCAGGACTTGGTCTTCCATTCGCAACAGGACTTGGTCTCACCGCAAGAAGCGCGGCTAAAGCTGCCAAGGTAGCAAAGACAAGTGCTAAAGTAATTGAAGGTGCTACTACTCTTGCGAAAGTTGAATCAAAATATGTTACAAAAATAGCTGGAATTGAAGTTAAGTATTTTGGTAAAACCTATAAAGGAACAGTTGATCTTGGTCCAACATTAACTAGGATTGAGGAAGGTAAAAAACTTTCACATTTTTCACAAGACGGAACTGTTTTTAAAAATATTGATAAGGCAACTGGAAAAAATTTATTGCCAGTTCAAAAACCAGGCTATTATACTGAACACATTATTCCAACTGCTACTGAAACTGGTCCAGGTAGACAAAGAATTATTACAGGTCAAAATGGTGAACGTTATTACACACCAGATCATTATCAATCATTTATAGATTTAAGTATAAAATAATTATATGAAAATAAATTCACAAAACATAAAACAATACTTTGAATTTTCAAATTCATTAGATTTAATTACAAAAGAGAATATTACAGCAGTTGTTTTACCATTGAATATTGAGACCGATAATCAACTATTTAGAATTTATGCAAGTCTAATACAAGGAATATGTGGACCTTTTGGAGATAATTGGAATGCACTAATGGATGCCTTGCGAGGTTTTGACTTATTAGATTATAGACTAAAAGAAATTGTAATTTTTCATCAAGATATTCCAATGTTTGAAGATAAAAAATCTTTACAAATTTATATAGATTGTTTAATTTTTTGTGAAGATTTTTGGAAAATAGAAAAAAAGGGAGCAATAAGGAAATTAAAAATAGTTTTTCCGTTAGAAACAAAAAATAAAATCTTAGAAATAATGAAAGATTATGAGATTGATTTACCGGGAAAGGATTAGTAAAAATTAATATGGTGTATACAAGATTATAAATAATAATAAATAAAAAATATATGGAAATTGTTTATTTTTTGATTGTAGTAGGAATATTTAATATCGTGATAGCCTCAATGGCAATATTTCGTAAAGGTTTTGCTGAACATTATGTGTCCACAAGCCCAAAAGCGTATTTATTTAGAAAATTTTTTGGGCAAGAAAAATCAGTTAAATTGATTAAATCTTTTTTTGCTCCATTTGGGTTTTTGTTGGGAGTTGGGTTAATTGTGTTTAGTATAATTATTTTGGTAAGGTAATATATGAAGTACAAACAAACAAATGATAATTTTAAAATTTCAAAAGAAACGATGGAAATAGCTGGATTAATAATTGAAGAACTAATTGATTCTGGCTATATTTCAAAAGAAAATTTTGAAGTAGCAACAGAAATAGCCGCGGAAGAACTTGAAGTTCAGAACGGTATTAGAAAAATAGGGAAATTATAAAAAAATTAAACCAGCTATAACAAAAAATAATTAAAATGAGTAATCCATTAAAACCAAATGAAATATCTGACCTTCTTCCAAATCAATCTATTTATGAATTAATTAACGGGCAGGAATGGATTGTTGAATCTACTAGTCGTAATGAATTTACACGCCTAGCAATTTTAAGAAAGAAAGACGATCCAGATTGGGGCACTTATACTCTAAATGAAATTGAAGCTTCAGATTTTTCGCTGTCTTTTCCAACGTCTGAAGAAATTAAAAATCTTCAGGAAGCTAAAGATGAAGAAAGCAAATGGCATGGTAAATATAGAAAGTTTTTGGCACCATGTAACCATGGAGACACAGAAAATGAAGCTATTAATCTTATCGCGGGTCGAACAATTGATGATATTATTGATATTTGGTTGTCAAAATATATAAACATTGATACCAGACTTTTGACCGATATGTGGTGTGGCTTATATTTGGATGTATGGGGCACATCAATATACATTGAAGGAGATACTCCTTTGTTGTGTTTTGCAATGGCTGATAAAATTTTAACTGAAAACCCCCCAAGCGAAGATGGATATAATGCTTTTTGGGTAGCTCCTCCTCCACCTCAGTAATATAGACTAACAAGTATGGAAACAATAATATATGTAAAATTGTTAAATGAAGGTACTGAGGTATATAGGCCCGCTTCAGTTATAAATATTAAAGATAATATTTATAAGATATTAGAAAGTAATAAATATGACAAAGATGATGAAGAATGGGAATTTATTCCTGGTGATTTAGTTTTCTGTGAAAATCAAGAAAAATCAGATGGAAATATTTTAGTTGCTATCAAAAAATATTAAAAATATGTTCAAAATAAAAAATATAGAAAATGTATACGAGTGGAAGAGAAACAAAACTTTTGCTATATTATTAATAATTTTTCTTGTACTTGGTCTATTGGGTTTTTCTCAAGTTATCGGAGATAGATATCCATATTATATAAAAATTTTTAATATTATATCCTCATCTATCATCATATTAGCTGGTATTGTTTTCACTTTTTTATTATTAAAAAAGAAGAGGGTTATAAAAGTATTATTAGTCGTATTAATATTG
>CAYRQO010000073.1:0-4389 GCA_964426515.1 uncultured Candidatus Saccharibacteria bacterium
CGTTGTTTGATTGAAAATCAAACTTAACGTCGCAAAAGATATATTGTGCGACACTATGATATCTTTTAATAAAGCCCCATAAGGGCCATTTGACACTCCCCTTAACCTGTGGAGAATCATTGGAAAGAGCTAATACAACTATTGTAACTTTCCACTTGATTATTATATTTAATTATTTTTTCTTTTGTCACATTCACTAAATTATTATATTGCTCAACTAGTGAATTATATTTAATGACTTGTTCTTCATAGGTACTTCCCTCATATGTTTTCCTTCTTCCTATGATCATTTTTCTAAATTTTAAATCTTCCTCTATCTCATTTATTTTATGTTGATTTTGATCAATTGTATTATATAAAAATGTATCAATTATCGGACAAACATTTTGGGGTGTTCCAAAGTGTTGAACAGCCAACCAAATATCCTTGCCTTCAAAATTGCCCTTTCCGACAGCTACTCCTATTTCTTGATAGTGTTGATTCATAATATTTTCTCTGTGGCCCTTACTATTTACCCAAGCTTCAATAAGTGAGTTTTCATCTTCAAAATTACCCATGGCTAGATTCTCGGCAATTAAAATATAGTGATATCCGGCTTCTTCACTTAAATCCGCAACTCCAATATTATTTGGAGAAATATGTTCGAAATATTGACCTGTAAACATATCTAGTAATTTTTTTTCAGCTGATGTATTTAATTTTTGATTTTCCTTTAAGGCCTTCAAATTTCCATTTTCAAGTCTATATTTATTTGTTAATTCAATAACTTTCTCCTTTGATAAAATTACTTTTTGATTATTGGGATCAAATATGTCACTAGCAACTTCAAGCGCTCCTGGCATGTCAATTTTACTAAATAATTTTACTTCTTTAATCTCGGTTTGCGGATTATTGTGTTTAAAGTACGAGAAAGTATTATCAAAGAAAGAATAAATTTTATTCCTAAAAATAAATATAATTAATACTATAAATAAAACAATGATTATTTTTTTATATTTTTTCATTATTTGCATGTTACTGATCTAGTATATCCAGACTTCTCGGCCTCCTCAGCCGTCTTAAACCAAACTTCATTCTCTTTCTTAATCCTTTTGGCTCCACCACAACCCAAAGGATAATACATTTTACCATTTTTTGAAGCCACATACCTCTTTTCTGTTTGTGATTGGTTTATTGGCAATATATCAGCTTTATTGACTTCAGCGTCCTCTATTAACGCTTTTGGCTCGACTTGGGCCATATTATCGGCTTGATTATAACTATCAGATATCGATAACCGCCCAAGAGCAAATGAGCCAGTCCCCACCCCAACTATCACCAAAAGATACACAATAGTGATATTGTCAAGGCCAAGATTACTCTTGATTTTATCAAATATATTATGTATACTCATACTTACTGATTATAAATAATAAATTGGCTATTGGCTAGCATTAAATAAATATATGGCACATAGAAAGGCCGGGGGTTCGGCGAAAAACTTAAAAGACTCAAATCCAAAGTATCTCGGTACTAAACTTTATGCTGGGGAGAAAGCTAAAGCTGGAAGTATTATTATCCGTCAACGAGGCACAAAAATTTTACCTGGCAGTAATGTTGGACTTGGTAAAGATCATACCCTCTTTGCTTTAAAAGAAGGCACAGTAAAATTTGGTTCAAAGAGAAAAGTAAATTTCAATCGCACAACTTCCGTCAAAAAAGTCGTTCACGTTATCTAAATCAAAATCATTCACACTCACAAAAACAATCAGCTCTCTGCTGATTGTTTTTTAATAAACCTCCTGTTGATAACATTTCTCACAATACACAATTTCTGGTCGTTCAGGCGCGTACGAGGTTTCAAATTCATTATTACATCCTTCTTTCATACACTTTCTTTGCCAGAGCTTCATTGGATTTCTTTGAGATAGTCTTTCGTAGTGCCGACAATTCGGACAAAGTCTTGGAATTGGTAAATTCATGCGTCTATAAAATGATAGTTCTTCGGGAATAATCTTGAAAGCTAGAGTGCATTGTTGATTACATTCTCCTTTATGGGCACATTCGATAATTTTAGTGGTTATATCGTCATTTATATCATTTATATTGTCTGGGATATCAATATTGTATATATCTATAGTATAGTTTCTTTCTTCTTTATCCTTCCATTTATAGCCTTGTTTTAGTGCTTGCTCTTTAGTTAGAGGGAAATACTCTTGAGCTACCGTCTCATTATAAGCAAATGGAGATAGTTCGCTTGGGAAGAATTCACCATATTTATATACCCTGCCCATACTATCCACATATGGCATATCGTCCATGTGTTTTATGATTTTGGGAACTAATTCTTCGTATTGTTCCTTGGTGTATTGTTTGTTTAGGATACAGTATTGTTTATTGCGGAGGGAGACACAGCCGAAAATATTCTTATTATTTTTAATACAATAAATAGAATATAAAACATTTAATGAAAATCCTACTAAAATATCAAAAAATAAATTACTACCACTTACTGATGTACCCTCATACATCAACTCCCCTTCAGCAGCACAAGATAAATCTACACTGTCTTTTAAATCACTATCAATGTCATTCACAAATTTACAGTTTTGGGATTTAAAAATATTAAACGATTTTTTACAATTATCACAATTCCATATATTATTCCCTGTACAATCCTTCGTTTGAATATTACTATTTTCTTTGTGAATTGAATTTAATTTTAGTTCTTTGAATAATTCAATATTTTTTTGTCTGGTTAAAAAACTTCCATTTAAATATGTCTCTTTCAATTTTTCATATTCTTCTTTCGAGTATTTTTTATTTAAAATACAATATTTTTGATTTCTCAAATTAGAACAAAGTATACACGAAAAACATCCATTACAATTATATAAAAAATGAGAGTCCAGGCAATCTTTACATTTTTCAAGATTACCGGACATGCTTGATTCTTGACTATCAATACACTCATAACATAAATCAAGTTTTTTTGAATAACTATTATCTTGCGAATCTTTTATAAAATGACAGGCATTAGAATAAAATACATTTTCCCCGTAACCTAAATCAAAACACATATAACCATTTTTACTGTTCCAAGCATAATTTATATATGGACAATTAAAATTATTAAGGGAATTTAAACCTTGACGTGGAATTTTTTTATTTAATTCAAAAATTTGAGTAAAAAATGATTTAAAAAAATCATAATCTACTCCATAGTCTGATGGATCCCATTCATCACTCCACCAACACTCACAGCAATATACTGGAAAGATATTTTTAGCTGGATAGACTGAAATAATATTTTTTTTGCATAAATCACAATTACTCTTGTATAAAGATCTCTCATTCCTCCATATCATTCTTCGAATTTTTCGACAATCGGGACAAAAAGTTGGAGCTGGAACTTTAATTTTCTCATAAAAAGAAAAATCATCTGGCTCGATTACGAAGTCATGGTGGCAGTTTTGACATGTTTTCACAGCTTTTTCCATATATTAATTATGCCACAATATTTAAGCTTGCACAAATAAATACATAGGACGGTCCTATGTATTTATTCCCTTTGAGACATATTGCTACGATCGTAGAGATTTGTCGCAAGTATTTTTATTTATTTCGGGCCAGGTATTTATAATTAAGAAGAATTGAAATTATAAATAAAGACATAGTTAAAGCCATGATTGGCATGGTAATGTAACCAAATTCATAAATATAACGAACGGCGCAAGAAATCTCAGTTGTACTTGCAGGGTCAATGGTCGCACAGGCAAGGCCTCGTGTTCCACCTGCCTCAACATAAATATGATAAATGGAAACGATTGATCCTAAAGTAGCAAAAGCGATACTAAAATCAACAATTGATTTTTCCTTTTTGTATAATTCCATACCAAAAAGAACTAATTGTGGATATAAGAAAATTCTTTGAATCCAACAAAGCTCACAAGCCGGATAACCAACAATTTCAGAATAAAAAAGTGACAATAAGACAGCTCCAAGGGCAACAAGAAAACCAAAATAAAAAGTATATTTTTTAAAGAAAAGTAAAATTTTATTATCCCTATTTCGATTGAAAATAAAATTAAGAGCAATAAGAAGAATAACAACTTGGAGGAAAATTGTTCCAACCGCTAGAATCTTATTTATTATTTCAATATAATTTTCCATATTATTGAGGTAATAAACATTGAGTCTTACTTGCTAGGATTTCAAGTGACTGCTCACCTGAGAGTCGTGATCCATCGGGGAAAACCCAGGTTGGATAGCCTTCGATACCCTTTTCTTTACATAAATCATTTTGACTTCCATCTTTATCGGCACACTCAATGTATGGTAGATATTTTTTTGACGAACCAAACATTTTCTTTTGATTTTGACAATGTGAACACCAAAATGTCCCATAAA
>CAYRQO010000074.1:0-1493 GCA_964426515.1 uncultured Candidatus Saccharibacteria bacterium
TGTTAACATTTTGTCCTCCCGCACCACCGGAGCGTGAATATTCAATTTCTAAATCAGCTGGATTGATAATGATAGTCGTTTTCTTTTTTAATGGTAGTACGGCAACAGAAGCAGTTGAGGTATGAATACGGCCGTTTTTCTCAGTCGCAGGTATTCTTTGAACTCGATGAACACCTGTCTCATAACGTAGAAGTTTATATACGTCTTTGCCTTTGATTTCAAATGAAGCTTCTTTATAACCATCAGCACTACTTAAAGATTCATTTTAAATTTTCCATGACCATTTATTTTTCTCAGCGAATCGTTCATACATATGAGCCAATTCCCAGGCGAAAAGCGAAGCTTCATCACCTCCGGCTCCAGCTCGAACTTCCAATACTATTTCATTTGGAAATTCTTCATCTTCCTTTTCACTTTTGGCCATTTCTTCTAATTGTCTTTCAATGGCTTCTTTTTGAAATTTAATATTTTGTAATTCTTCATCGGCTAAATCGCGTAAACTCTCATCTTCCTTAACCATGTCATTTACTTTTTTTTCTTCAATCAAAAGTCGCTCATATTCGAGAGCGAAGTAACTTGTTTTGTGATCTTTTTTTAATTGTTCTAAGTCTAAAGTCATAATCTATATTATACTAAAAAACCCCACAAAACATATCTTCTTAGAGGGTCCGGATAAATTTCTGCTGAAATTTTCCTCATTGCTCGGCTCGCCAGCCTTGCGCACGCCCCTCCAATAAGAATATTTTGTGAGGTTTAATTATTTATTTTTTTGTCTTAGCTTTTGTACCAGCGGCTGCACGCTTTTTGAAACGATCAACACGGCCAGCCGTATCTAGAACTTTTTCATTGCCAGTATAAAAAGGATGGCATTGACTACAGATTTCAACTTTAATTGCTTCCATAGTTGAGCCAACTGGAAAAACTGCTCCACAAGCGCAGGTAACTTCTGATTTATTATTATATTTTGGGTGTATATCTTTTTTCATATGTTATGTGATATTATCACGATTTTATTAATCTTGCAATAGATCGATATTATTTTGAATCCCAATTTTTAATTTCATGACACTATTACTATAACCACAAGTTGATCCACCGGTTCCATAATATTTACAGGCGGCTATGTGCTGAGTACTTGGTACATTCCCCACTGCTCCCTTATCTGTCAAAAGCATAGCAGAAGCAATAAAGGCATCTTTCGGATTCCAGGGATCAGCATCGTGGCCAAGAATAGCTTTCAGTCGACTCTTATATCCTCCCCAAGTAGAAGGGATAAATTGAGCAGGCCCCATGGCTCCACCATAACCAGCCACACCAGCAATCGGACAAGAGACAAGAGTTTTGTATGGGTCACGGCCTAAGGCTGTCGTCACAGCAAAGAAGTCATCAATATCCCCTTTTCGGCCAGGTAAACCCATGGGCTTCATAACATTTGGAAACTTTGTTCCATATTTAACTCCAACCCCGGCTCCGGTTTTTATATCTGTTAGATA
>CAYRQO010000074.1:1593-4377 GCA_964426515.1 uncultured Candidatus Saccharibacteria bacterium
ACTCTAACTCCGCGTATTTCATCGACTGAATCTTGAATGCTACGTTTGATTGAAGCGAAAGCATCGATATCTTTATAGGCTTCGGAGATAGTATCGCCAGATAGAATTAAAGAAACAATTGATTTATTGTCCATCTGCCTTTCTTTTCTTAATAGTTGAGCCAATGATTCTTTTTCTCTATCGATTTTTGTCGACAGGGCTTCAATTTTTTTATTTTTAACAACAATTTCTCCTCCCAATTTTTGAATAATCAAATTTTTATTTTTAATATCTAATTTTGATTTTTGGATTTGAGCGGTCAAAATGGAAATATCTCGAGAGATAGAAACAGATTGACCTTTTTGATTATCTAGTTCTTTTTGTTTAGCGGCAATTTCTTTTTCTAATTTAGCAAGTTCTGCTTCAAGTCGAGCTTTATCAGCTTGGGCATTATCAAGAACCACATCGGCATAAATAGCTGGGACTTGATAAGTTAATATTCCAATGATAAACAAAAAAATAACAACAAAAGAAAAACGTTTTTTAAATTTAAAACTCATATATTAAGTATAGCATAAAATCCTCCCCAACCTAGGTTGGGGAGGATTTTATTTTTAGAGATATTATTATTCAGCTGTTTTAGGAGCTTCAACTTCTCCTTCTTCTTTTTTGCCCTTCTTCTCAACTTCAATTGAAGATAGGTCAACAACGGTTTCTTCAACGACTTCTTCTTTAATAGCCGAGATTAACGCTACGACTTCATTTATATCAGTGATCATTTCAACACCTTTTGGTAATTTGATATCTTTAATATGAATTTGATCATCGAGATTTTCTAGAACAGATAAATCGACACTTAAATTATGTGTAAGGTCTTTTGGCAAAGCCTTAATTTCAACTTCATGCATAACTTTTACAAGTATACCTAAACTGTTTTTTTCTGCTGGAGCAATTCCCAAAAATTCAATTGGGATAGTGACTTCAACAGGCTTATTCATATCGACAGCTAAGAAGTCAACATGGATTGGAAATCCTTTAACTGGATCAACTTGAATCTCATGAATAAGAACGTCAATTTTTTTTGAAGCTCCAACTTTAGTTTCAGTTGATTCTTTTTTAGTTTCTTCGCTTTTTAATTCAAGAACAATAGTACTTGATTCACCAGCGACTTTTAATATTTTTTCGAAGTCGACAGCTGGAACGGAAATCAAAGTGTTTTCCACACGAGCGCCATAGACGACAGCTGGGATCATACCGTTATTTCGTATAACACCAAGCAAGTCCTTCTTACTTCGTTTTGTTGCGGTTAATGTATTCATGGGAGAGATATTAACACTAAAACGACTATTTTGCAAGGAAAAACACTCTTCTTAGGGAGTGTTCTGTTTTGTAAAATTTTTGTATTTTTGCTCTTCCTCTTTCTTCTTTTTGACGCTGAAGAAAGTCGTCATTCCTAAAATAAGTATGATGGCACTTGCGCATGATATATTTATTAGAGCAAGAAAATTACCACTTATTTCTTTAAAATAATTAGCTAGTATGAGTATTACAACTACAACAGCTAATAACTTGATGTTTTTTATCCAGATTTTCATACCGATAAATATTTGGGGATTAGATTTAAAAAGGATATTTCCCTCTTTTTAACATAAAAATGTGGTATTTGTCAACAATATTTTTACCGATGTAATCCTATGTGTTTCCATGGGTAAAATAAAAAAACGCCCTACAACTGTAAGACGTTTTTATAATTTTTAAAAATAGTTTATATTTCCTTAAAATCTATTGATAAAGAAGGAATTATTTCACCTATCTCGTTAATAAAAAATGATCCATATTCATCAATGACCATTGCATTGCCGTTTTCAAATCTGGATGCACTTGTAAACTTAATTGGAACTACTATATTCCCCTCTTTGTTAATAAAGCCATATTTGTTGTCATTGCTGACTCTAATTAGCGGGGTATCTTTCCAGTGTGCTTGAACATTTTCATATTTTTGCCCATCGGGAACAACTTTGTTTTTATTATCAATCTCCTCAGCATAATAATAATAATCAGTTATCTTTATTTTCAGTAGCCTGTTGCCATTTTTTAAAAAAATTATTGAATCATCATTATTTATCGTTGATACATAAACCACCCAAATTTAATTTTTTCTATTGTGTAAATTTAAAAAAAATACTGAGTCAAAAATTATAAGTCTTGAAAAAATAGAAAAAAATATTTCTTTTTCATTTTTATAAATTGTTAGCAATACGCAACAAAAGAAAAAGAAAATTATGGCGTATCTGATTTTTTTTATTAGATACTTAAGTTCATTTGACGCATTTATCCAAGTAATTATTATTGCTTGACCAATAATAGCGCCCAAAAATACAATTTTTAAATCAGTTTCATCTGCTGAAATGATAGCGATGTTTTTTGATGCTTCACTACCAATTGCGACCATAATGACCGAAGTGAAAATAAATGAAGTTATAGATACAAATTTTTCAAGAGGCAAATCGGTAACTAGTGTCATCTCTTTAAGAATTATTTCTATATTCTCATTTTGTTCTTTTCCTTTAACCAAAAAAGTACTCAGAAATGCGGGAGAAAAAGCAATTAAGCTTATGAGCAAAGAATTAATAAAAATTGAATTCTTCCAGGTAAAATAGTTCGCGAACAAAACAATAATAAAAAAAATTAGAATTGTTCGTCTATATAATTGTCTGATACCCTTGTAACTTCCCCAGTTTCTTATTTCAATTGTTATAACAAGAGCAAAAAGAAAGATAGGAAATATTGATTCTGGGATTAGTA
>CAYRQO010000075.1:0-4350 GCA_964426515.1 uncultured Candidatus Saccharibacteria bacterium
TCTTCTTTTAATCTCCTTAGTTGATGCCATAATAATTAGTTTCTAGTTTCTAGTTGCTAGGATTAAATGAACTTTTGAAATCCGTTATTGTCTTTATTAATTCTTGTTCACCGGCGTCGGTCCAGATTTTCGTTTCAATTACTTCTTTGTAGAAAGTTTTAGCATTTCTTCGAGCATATTCAGTCAATCCTTCTTCAAAGGCTTTAATTTGATCAAGTGCAATATCATCCAAATGACCTTTAGTTAGAGCATATAGAGTCACAACTTGGTCTTCTGTGGCTACTGGTGCGTATTGAGGTTGTTTTAAGACTTCAACGGCTCGTTTACCACGCTCCAATTGATTCTTTGTTCCCTCATCAAGGTCTGAACCAAATTGTGAGAAAGCTTCAAGTTCACGAAATTGTGCAAGATCAAGTTTCAAAGTTCCAGAAACTTTTTTCATAGCTTTAATTTGAGCTGATGATCCAACACGAGAAACTGATAATCCAACGTTGACGGCAGGACGAATTCCTTTATAAAATAAATCAGTTTCTAAGAATATTTGTCCATCAGTAATGGAAATAACATTTGTTGGAATGTAAGCCGAAACGTCACCTGATTGAGTTTCAATAATTGGGAGTGCAGTGATTGAGCCACCACCGTATTCTTTGTTTCTTCGACAGGCACGTTCTAGTAGTCGAGAGTGCAAATAGAAAACATCTCCAGGGAAAGCCTCACGGCCTGGTGGACGACGAAGTAGTAATGAAATTTCACGATAAGCCACAGCGTGCTTGGAAAGATCATCATAAATAATTAAAACGTCTTTACCTTGATCCATGAAAAATTCTGCAATTGAAACTCCAGTATAAGGAGCAATGTATGACAAAGCGGCACTCTCTGATGAGCCAGCTGAGACAATAATTGTATAATCCATCGCCCCACCTTCTTCTAAGCGTGTTTGTAATTTTCGAAGTTTTGAATCTTTTTGACCAATTGAAACGTAAACACAAATCATATCTTGGCCTTTTTGATTTAAAATTGTATCAATAGCGATAGCGGTTTTACCTGTTTGACGATCTCCAATAATAAGTTCACGTTGACCACGGCCAATTGGGATAAGAGCATCAATAGCTTTAATTCCTGTTTGCACAGCCTGCGAAACGGATTGACGAGTAATAACTCCAGGGGCCACTTTTTCAATTGGATAAGTAGTGTCTGTTTTAATGGCACCTTTACCGTCGATTGGATTGCCAAGAGCGTTTAAGACTCGGCCCATTTGTAAATCGGAAACCGGAATAGAAAGAATTTGACCAGTGGCTTTAACCTCATCCCCTTCACGAATTTTAGAAAAGTCACCGAGAATAATAACTCCAACGGAGTCTTCTTCTAGGTTTAAAGTCACACCTTTCTCTCCATTTGGAAATGAGACCATTTCTGAAGCTTTAATATCAGAAAGTCCTGAAATCTTGGCAATACCATCGAAAACTTCAATAACGTGTCCAACTTTTTCAGCTTTGGCTTCGTCTTTAAATTTTTCGATTTGTTTTTTTAAGTTTTCTACAATGTAATTTTTTGTCATACTTTGGTGCGCCGTAGCGAAAGCGGAGGCGACTTAGCTATTTATTAAATAATTTTGTAACTTTTTGATTTTGTTTTTTAATGTTGTATCTATTATCTCATCTCCGACTTCAATTTTTATTCCTCCTAGCAATGTCTCATCAACCATAAATTCAAGAATCGTATTTTTTGCTTTGTATCTTTTCTTGATAAAATCTTCTATTTCATCTACTATTTTTTTATCAATTTTAACTCTAGAACTAATTTTGGCTCTAACGACTTCATCTTTTTTATCTACGATCTTTTCAAGTGAAGATAATATTTCTTTTGACCGGCTCATTAAATGTTTTTTTGAAATCAGATCAACAGCATTCTTCGTTACTGCGTCAAGTTCAGCCCCTTCTTTGCCTTGTGAGGAGTCATATATTGCCCGAGCCATGTTGTTAATTGAAATTGTTGCCATATTACATTTTTTTAATTTGATTCATTACTTTATTATCAAAATCTTCATTTCCGTGTGACTCAAGCAGTTTCTCAGTTGATTTAACAACCAAAGAGACGATCTCAAGCTTGGCTTCCTCTATGATTTTGGCTTTTTCTGATTCTAAAACCTTCTTGCCACTGGCAATCATTACCTCGACTTCTTTTTTGGCATTTTCCATCATCTCAGCTTTTTTATTTTCAGCTTCCTTTTTACCTTCTTGGAAAATAGTATGAGCTTCAGTTCGAGCTCCTGCGACAATAGCATCGTATTCTTTTTTTGTATTGGCAAGTAACTCTTTATTAGTCTTTGCATCATTTAAACCACCTTCAATATTGGCGGATCTTTCGGCCATCATTTTATTTAAAGGTTTTAAAGCAAAAAAATACAAAACAGCAAATACGATACCAAAGTTTATAGCTTGAGCGATGATAATTTTCCAATCTATATGAAATGTTGTGATAAGTGAATCCATTTTAAATAATTACTAATTAAATGATTAATTACTGAATAATATTCAGAACACGATGTTCCGATTTTTATCGGAGCACCGAACTTCAAAATACTATTTAATAGAGAATGCGATAACGAGGGCGTAGATGGCAATAGCTTCCGCGAAAGCTGAGGCGATCAACATAGGAACCAAAACTTTTCCTGAGGCTTCTGGATTTCGTCCAATTGCTTCCATGGCTTTGGCACCGATCATACCGATACCAATAGCAGGACCAATAGCTCCCAATCCGATGGCGATAGCTTTGGCTAATGTGGCTAAACCTGAAATTTCTTCCATATATATTTTTTCGTCTAAACGAAAATAATTAATTAATAATAATTCCGACTACTTATAATAATAATTAAACGGCATGGGCAGGCTTTTCGTGACTAGCGTCACTTACTTCGTCATGTTCATGCTCATTGTGATCTTGTGAGGCAATTGTGAAATACACAACTACCAAAACGGCAAAAATAAAGGCCTGGATTAGTCCAACAAATATTTCTAAGAATAAGAAAGGAATAGGTAGACCGTAAGCAAGGATTGCACTCATTGACAAAAGAAGGACTTCTCCGGCAAAAACGTTTCCAAAGAGACGAAACGACAGCGAAGCGACTTTAGCAAATTCACCAATAAGTTCAAGTATTCCGACAAAAAAACTAATCGGAGCCACAACTAAAATAGTTGGTTCTTTTTTGATTTTTGTGAATATTTGACCTAGCGATATTAGATTAACATATTTATTGAATGTTTTCCATAAGCCAATTGAAATAATTCCAAATAAGTTTGCCCCTATAACCGAGATAACTCCTAAGGCTAAAGTTGTATTGATATCGGCCGTACCACTGCGAATAAATGGAATAAAGGCCGATTCCCCACCATGACTTTCAATTAATCCAAATCCACCGAAAGGCAGGATTCCAATCCAGTTATTTATAAGGACGAAAAAGAAAATTGAGATAACCAAAGGAAAGACCTTTGTCGAAATTTTTCGATTCCCTGTAACCTGGTCACAAAGTGATAATGCGCCTTCTAAAATAATTTCAAAGAAATTTTGGAATTTACGAGGGACTTTACTTAATTTTAATTTTATTGATAGTGAAATGATGATTATTATAAAAACGGCAATCCAACTTGTAAAAAGAGCGTTGGTGATTTCAAATGATCCAATATGTGCAATTGGTTCAGCAAAGAGCGTCGCTTCATGTGATGGCTTGGATTCTACTTGAATCTGCTCAGTGTGCGTATTTTCTATTTGGTTTTCATTTAATTCTGTATTTGTTGTTTCCATTTTATTTTTCTAATTCTTTTTTCTCTTTAGCTTCCCTAAACGCTTCTATTGAAGCGTCGGGCGATCCATCTTTGATGGATTTAGCCTCCCTTTCAATTTCTTTTAAATATTTTTTTAGTATTTTCACAATACCAAAAATTGAAATAAAAAATGCAATTGCTGTCAAACCGATGAAAAACCAAGGATCACTATCATATCTTTTGTCTAAATACTTTCCAGCAATTAAAGCGAGTATTATAGGCCCTGCAATCCAACCCGAAGTGTTGGCAAACATCATCATTGCCGGCTTCCACCATAATTCTTGGTTTTTATTTTCTTTCATAAAAGTAAAAGGCCTTTTATAAGCCTTGTGCGTGTGGAAGGTCCTGAGTACAGTTATCGAACCTTACAGGTTCAGTACACCTTTCGCGTATTTTGAAATATTAATTTCAAAATACAGGCTCAAGGTCTTCAATTCCTTCTCATTTCGTCCGCAGGGACGAAATTCACCCGCTGTGCGTGTGGAAGGAATCGAACCTTCGACCTCTGTCTTATCAGGACAGCGTTCTA
>CAYRQO010000076.1:0-3050 GCA_964426515.1 uncultured Candidatus Saccharibacteria bacterium
TTTGTTTTTCCGTTTGGGGCGAAGGGCAGAGGGGAATTAAAGGGGTGAATGCCCGAAGCCCCAAACACCTAAAATCTGTGTTTAAAAGCTCGCCTAAATCCCGCATCTTCTGCCTCTTTAACAGTGAAAGCAAAAAATTCTCCTGAACGATTACCGATTATGGTTCGGTCGTATTGTTGATCCATAGGTAGATGATAAATTTTTGTTGGCGAGCTAAACTCGTCGCTGTTTATATTACATTTGATTCTTGGAAATTCGCCAAGCGGTTCATTTTCTCTAATTTCAACACTCAAGGCGTTTGCCATTTCTTTGGCTTTATCGGATAAACTTGTTGATGTAAAAAATATTGGCCTAAGTTTGTTTTCGTTTAAAAATTTTGCAAATTCTTCAAAGCTTTTTGGTTTCATGCGATTTCTAAAATTTTTAATCCAATATTCCATCGTTGTTCCAAAAAGTTGAAAAATGTGTTTTTCATGTATTTCTTTGTATTGTGCCCAATGTTTACATTGAATAATGCAAACTTCATCGCCTTTTTTAGCGATAACATCCCTGCCTAAGTCCTCAAAACCGTCCAAAATTCCTTTGTACTCAATAGTATATCCAGCCTGCTCGTACAAATGCCCGACGTACATTTCATAATCTCTGCCAATTGCCCATTTTGAATTGTTTCTATTTTTCAAATATCTGTCTAAGGCCATTTGATTTCTTTCGACAGAGGGAAGACTTTTATATTCCTCGGGAGTAAGGAAATTTTTGACTCTATCCTCGTTGTCATCATCCGCTATATCGTCATCAATCCGAACTGGAATTTCGTCGTTTTCGTCGCCAGCAATTAATTCCGAAAGCCATGGGAATAATTTTTCTAAATAAGTTATTTTATAACTGACTATTTTGTTTTCTTTTAACAATTCCCGTTTCTCTTGCTTGATTATTTTGACATTTTCAGCGGCTGTATAAGCGGGATGCTTCTTGTATATCAAAAAATCTTCCAATTCCCCATCTTTTAACGCAAAATAATCAGCGTAAGCTTCAGCAAGCCATGGAAAACCCATTGATTTTTGTTTGGCGATTTTCTCGACCTCTTCCTTATCATTTTTAATCTTTTCGTTCCATTTTTCTACTTTGACTTTCCATTTTTCTACTTTGACTTTCCATTCCTCTCTATCTTTTTCGACTTTAGATTCGTGTTCCGAAATAGAACGATCTAAGTTATCAAGTTTTGGCTTTAACTCAATATATTTTTTTGCATTTCGGATAGTTTCAATAATCCAGGAAATAATTCCCCAGATTATGGCGATTCCGATAATGCCTATTATCCAAATGTAATCTTCCATACTTTTTATTATAAATCGTTTTCGGAGCGAAGCGGAGAAAACACCATATTCCCCTCTATAAAAAAGAAAAACAAAATCGGATTCTTTTTAAGAGCTGGGGCGATAGCCCCAAAAGGAAATCATGTATTTCATATAACGTTTCGCAGTATGCGATGTTCACTGGCTGTATAATATCGCACGAAGTGCGGTACAGCCAGTGAATATGGGCGGAGACTTTTGTAAAAAGCCGTAGCCGCATACTGCGTGTTATATGATGTACATGTTTTCCTTTTATCCCGCTTTGCGGGATTGCTCTTACAAAAGAAAGATCCAATTTTGTTTTTCCGTTTGGGGCGAAGGGCAGAGGGGATAAAGGGGTGAATGCCCGAAGCCCCAAACTCCTAAAGCCATGAAAGTTGATCCAATCTGTCTTTGAACTCTTTGGCTTTTGCTGCAAACTCATCGAAGGAACCTTTGAAAAATCCTGCTTTTATTGGTTCCCAATGTTCACCTTTTGAATTTGCTTCTTCCACCAAAGCATCGAATGGGCTGGTTCTACCATAACTATTGTGCTTCCAGCCGAACCTGCCATATGGCCCCCATGTTCCATTGGTTAAATATGCAAAATCAAGCGCAGATAGAATTTCAAATTGATCAAATAGTTCTTCGTAGCTTTTCCCTAAATACAAAAGGTCCTCTAATGTTGGTTGAAGATTTTTAAATAAGTATTCACTTCTTGGTACATAGTGCCTGTCATGACCAGTGAGCCATTTGAAATTATCATGAATTTCGGAAAGATTACTGCTCACTGGCACAACTATTTCTGATCTACGTCCCGAGTTTGTATCTTCGTCGACTTTTGTTTCTAAAATCATTTTCAAAGCTGGATAATTTTTCGCAGACAAGGCGGAGATCCCTGCCGAATACATAAGCAACTGAATTGGATACCAGTTTAGTCTAATCCACAAAATAAATCCTGATGCCCCTTTATCCGCCTCCGCAATGCGTTGAAAAACTTTTTCTAGCAAATGTATTTGATTTTGATTTCCCCACTTTCCTAGTAAAATTAATATGTGTTGCAAATCTGTTGATGCGGACTCATAAGCTTTTAGTCTTTCAGCGAATTCTTCTTTTTGTATGTTTGAGCCTTGAACAGGAAAGTGGCGTAAATCTGTTGCGTCTAGAAATTTTCTAACGTACTGAAACACAAAATCTTCTAATTCTATCTTTTTTTTCTCATCTGAAAGTAGTTCTTTTGTTATACTTACCACACTTTCTTTTGTATTATTCGTGCTAACAATTTGCGGCGAAGTGTTTATTAAAATATCATCATCGCCTGTTTCTCCCTCAGCTTTTCCCTCGGTAAGTTCTGTTTTATGCGTACTCTGCTTTTGTTCTAACAATGATGTGTCGAAAATGAAATCACCATCACCATCAACAAAGCCAAAATGTGGGGTTTGATGTGAATATTGATCACGCCCAACACGATCGTAGACATAAGCCATAATTCCACTTGCCGTAATAATTCCATCTTCGGTAGCCGCTTTACCTTCAAGGCCCTCTAATAAATGAGCAGTAAAAATTGAGTGACCGGGTTTTACCCCGTTACCGTCGGATACGGTTTCATTAGCTTTGCCTGCTGTCAGGGCCTGTCGGGTAAATCTTTGAAGCATGTCTCCTAGAAATCTCATACTCCCGAAAGAGGGAGTCCTAAGAAAAGCAAGACCGCCGTAACAT
>CAYRQO010000076.1:3060-4280 GCA_964426515.1 uncultured Candidatus Saccharibacteria bacterium
TCCCATCTAATAAGGGTATTTATGTCTGTGGGGTCTCCATCTACTGGCACTAAAAATCCCACCTCTCCACGCTTTCCCTGAAGCGTATGCCCGTGCCCTGCATAGAAGACGAGAAGGCGATCGTCAGGTTGTATTTTTTCTTCTTTTGTAAATTCGTTGAAGGAATCTCTAATATTTTTTTGAGTCGCTTGTTTATCGATTAGCAAGGAAATATTTGATTCTGGAAAATGGAATTTTTCTGTCAAAATTTTGGCAATACCCTCTGCGTCGTTTTTTGCGTAACTTAAAGGTGAGGCTTTTTTGTAGTCATTTATTCCCACGATGAAAGCCCAACTGTTTGTGTATTCTTTTTTGTATATATCGTCTGCAGACATGGTTTTTTATTATTAAAGCGTTTCCGTAGCGTAGCGGAGGAAACACATTATATTCCCCTTATAAATAAAAGAAAAACAAAATTGGATTCTTTTTTGAGAGCTGGGGCGATAGCCCCAAAAGGAAGACATGTATTTCATATAACGTCCCAGAATATACGAAGATGACCAGTGGTAGAATACCCTAAAAAGGGACCACTGGTCAATTTGAGTGAACGGAGTGAACCGTATATTCGCTGTTATAAGCTGTATCTACCAATAATTAATTCTTTATAATTTTGTCTTTTTGCCAATCGTATTCAAAACAGAAATAGTTTTGCGGATCTCTTGAATAGGCGCAACATACATTAAATAAATTGTTGTTTTTTCCAAATATAATTATTTGCGTAAAAGGAATTGTTTTTTCTTTTTGAAAAAGGACTCTTAAAGTTTTAATATCAAGATTATTGTTTTCTTTTGGCTCTAACCAAAGCAGTAAAGCATCTTGGCTTTTTGCATATTTAAACTTAGTATTTTTTATAAATTCGAAAATTTTGAGGGTAAAATCTTCTGTCTCTGTTTTTATGTAAGACTCTGGAAATTCACATATTTGAATCGGCTTTAATGTAATTGTTTTGTTATTCTCATCTATTTCACGAATATATATATCAATACCACGATCTTCGGATGGTATACATACGGACATTTCATTACTAATCAAATGTCTTAATATGTATGCAAAAAGACAAGATAAAAACAATTCCTTGCCTTTTTTGTGTTCGGGATTCTTTAAGTTCATTAAATCGTCAACATTATACTGATTTAATAGACTATTCAAGATTCCTTCTGCAGAGCCACATGTTGCGCCTT
>CAYRQO010000077.1:0-4271 GCA_964426515.1 uncultured Candidatus Saccharibacteria bacterium
TGGATTGAGGTATTTTTTCATAGAAAAAAATTATAAATAATATGGGGTAAGTATACCATAGGTTGTGAGAAGTAAAAAACAGCCTTGACACTTATTTTTAATAATAATATAATAATTAACGTTAGTCAGTAAAGCATGCTACTAACCCGCTTTTAGCGGGTGCAGGGTTTAAATGTATCCTCACAAGCAGATAACGGGTCGAACTCCCTTATCATTTAATCTTTAAATGGGGTCGTTTCTGTTCTAAGTGCTTACTATTATTTAGTAAGTTTTTTATTTATGAACTTCAAATTTAAAGTTAACTCATTCCGCAATATTCACAACGCCCAAGACGGAAGACGTATATGCGTATTTACAGCACCAATCGCAAATATTCCTCCTGAATGGGAAGAATGGCGAGAAGTAAATATCCGCGATACAAATTTCAGAGGTGATGTATACAATGCTATAATCGATACTCTTAAAAACGATCCTGAAGAAATGGTTTTCCGCAATCTTGGATTGACAGTATTAGCACCAGAAGTTGATTATGACAATAAAACTAACACAGTTTCAATAGAATTTACAGAAAAAAATAAGCACGGTATTGCAAATGGAGGACACACGTTTTCAGCGATCAGAGAAGTTTTACGAACCGATACAGTAAGTGCTGTAGTCAAAGTCGAATGTATTGTTGGCAATATTAACTCTGATGACTTGGTCGACATTGTTGACGGCAGAAATCGATCAAGAGCAGCACAAACTATTTCTTTGGAGAATCTTCGTGAATCATATAAACCAATAGAGAAAGTTTTATCAAATCCACACTACAGAGATCGTATTGCCTACTCGGAATATGAAGTTGGCGAAAATAATAAAAAGAAAGATATATCTATTAGAGAAATTCTTTCTTATATCTATTGCCTTGACGGCTCGTTTGATAAAAACTCTCACCCTATACAAGCGTACTCTTCAAAAGGGGTTGTTGTTGATTTTTATAAAAAAGACGAACACAAAGACACTATAACAAAGGCAAGTAAATTATTACCTGATATACTTGAATTGCGAGACACTATTTACAGAGAACTACCTCAAGCTTATAACGATATAAACGGTAAATTTGGAGGGCTGGAAACAATGGGGGTGTCAAAATATAATGAGCCAAAGCAACTTAAATTTTCTGTAGAGTACACAGAATGGAATTATCCAGACGGGTTTATTTATCCCATTCTTGCTGGTTTTAGAAAATATGTTGATTGCACATCTAGTGAATGGAAATGGAAAGACGGAAAAAAGCCAACCGACATATGGAATAAAAAGAAACACGATGCTGCTTCCGCAATAAAAGACGCAATAAGTTTCTCACAAAACGCAAATAAACTTGGTAAAGCACCAGCAACGTGGCGTATGTGTTATGATGCCATATAAATGGTACACAAATAAAAATAAAAGCCTCATTAACGGAGGCTTTTATTTTTATTTCTTTTGCCCCAGGATCTGGCGGTCGCCACAGGCGACCTATTCGAAGTCGTCGCTTCGCTCCTCCTTGGAAAACCTTCGGGTTTTCCAATACCTTTCCTCAGCATGTGAAACCTACCGGTTTTACCCTTCCCCGGTTCGAATCAAGACTCTCTAAACAAAAATAAAAGGCTTATCAACTAAATAGGTTTCACCTCATTTAAGTTTAAATAGACACCGAGTGGTGCTGAATCCCAATAAGACATATTGATACCATGGGTTAATAATATTTGGGTTACAGAATTAGAGCTAATACCGTTGATGGGGAAAAAATAACTAGCGGGTACTGACACTTTGTGAGTCATAATTTCACCACCCTCATTTTTAAATTCTTTTCTATAGTCATTTTCTATGTTTTCAAATATTCTTTTCAAATCAATTTTTTGAAGATTCTCAATATATTCACTAGCTTTTGCACTGGCATCTTCAAAATTGCTTAATGTTCTTATAGATTTAAGAACACTTTTATAAAAATCTATAAACTCTCGAAGATAACCTCGCTCCTTAATTTTCGGCCAAAATCTTGGATCTGGATCAATATACATAATTAACATATATTCATTGAATGCTTTTTCTAATGGTCCCCATGGATTAAGGTTTTCTTCATCGGGCCTTTTAAGCTCTGATAGTTTATATTCCTTCCAAGAATGTTTTATATCTGTATACACAAAAGATCCTGTTATCTGAGCTAAATACAAAGCCATTTCATGAGTCGTACTTCCTCTATAAATGTGCATTTGTCCATTTTGATTATCAACGTCGATTGGTTGCAAAGAAGCTAGTGGGTCCGCAAGTTTCTCTTTTTCTACGTATTCCAAAAAATTTCTTACTTCATCCTCGGTACATTCAGGAAATTCTTTCTTAACTTTTTCCCTTAGTATTTCTTGGGGTAAATTAAAAAATGATCTTTCAAAATCCTGTTTCATTAATTTATGAGAAAGATCAATGTCTTTTTCATCAACATTTCTATGTTTCATTCTAGCCTCTGCCATTTTAAAAGTGCGTAACCTTAACTCAGAATTAAAATCACAAGGATCTGGAACCATTTCAATGATTCCAGCATCAATAAGAGGCATCAGATTTAGAATCATTCTAACACTCTTAATAGTATCCTCCTTATATTGGCTTGGATTATCGTAAGGGCTATACGTTTTATTCATGGCTCTAGGATTAAAAAATGGAGAGCACATGATTATTTGATCTACATATAATGAATAACCTATTATGGTTAATGGTGTTATTCTAGGGTCTAACGTACCGTGGTAAAAAGCTCTTAATATTTTATCATTTGGTTTAGGCAATATTTTTGTTATTTCTGTATCTGGATTCCATAAAGATCCAACAACACGATACAATTCTTTGATTTTTTCGTCGGTCAATTCTCTACGAAAATCGTCCCAAGATTTACCCTCTTCAAAACCAAATATCTTATAAATAGCATTATTTAAAATTTCATTTCTTTTACTTATTGAAAATTTTCTAATTGGATCATCTTCGTCTTCTCTGCTTGTATGCCTACGACCAAATGCATCTTGATACCAAGCTAAATTACCATCCTTTCCCCCAACATAAATCTCTCCACCAAATCTATGTACATGAATCTTAGGAGGTAAAAGTATTTTTCGAAAATTACTCCAATCATTTTGATGATATGTTCTTTCTGGATAAAGCCATTCTTTTTTACCCGCAGCGATATGTTTCGTGGCACGTTTTTTTATAATGTAATTTATACCACACACTTCATCGGGTTTGAGTTTTCTTTCACGTATTACAGTGTCCCACCGAGTTATTGTTTGAGAAAAAAATCTGGGATTGGTTCTTCCAGAAGTCGGATCAACAGCATCTGGCGAGTTTGCATATTCAAGATTAGTTAATATAAGACAATGATTTAAATCTAACGGAAATATAGTTTGTGAAGCTTTCCAGGCGGTCGAGGGATCGTTAGGATATTCACAAACTTTAGAGTTAGGCGAACAAGCATAATTGTATATGGTAACAGGATGATCTGACACAATAAATTTAATATCAGAATCTTCTGCTGAAACTATTTCCATTACTCCTTCAACCCACATAGTACAATGCATTGTCCTTAAAAACTGCATTTCCAATAACAACTCGGTTTTTGTCAACTGAAAATAATTAGAACTAATCCAGTCGAGCCCCTTTGGTGTACGTAATTTTTGTGCATCAATATACTCAAATATGTATTGAAAATATTTATGTAAACGATGCGGATCATTCTCGACAAAACCATCTAAAGCATCAGATACATGATCATCAATTTTTCCGAATAAAAAAGTTTCTATATCTTCGTTTCTGATACCAAAATATTTAATTGTATACAAATCTTTTTCACAAAAAAATTTCGTGTTCTTTGGTCCTTCTTCATACAACTCATTAACTTTTATTTTTCGTCCATCAGGAAGATCCTTATACGGATCTAATACAAGATAGTGTAACTTTTTTCCAGATGAAAGAAATCTTCTTTGATACCCAGTGGGAACATAGTGGTTGTTTTCTTTTTTTTGTTTGGGCTCTACTGCAACTAAATTACTTTGTGAGGTAAAAACAGCCTCTTTTCGACGCATACAACATTTCTTTAATTTCAACCCACTACCGCAAGGACAGGGTTTATTTACAAATTTTCCTTTTCCCATAATTAAAAAAAACGAGACGATGCCCGTTTGTTTGGTCGACCCAAACGGGTCTTTATATAATATGCTCGGGGACCTGGATTCGAACCAAGATACGCAGCTTCAAAGGCTACTGTCCTA
>CAYRQO010000078.1:0-4263 GCA_964426515.1 uncultured Candidatus Saccharibacteria bacterium
AGTGAATTTTCCTAGGAATAAACCACTTAATTCTAATGATGAAAAGTATATTCCGGCCAAGGCACAAGCACCGCAAAATAATTATTCAAATAGAAATTCATTTCCAGAAAAGAAAAAACATTCTGGTCCATCACCGCTTTTGAAAGGTTTATTACAAAAAATAGCTATGGGTGGTAAAAATAAAGAAGAGGAAAAAAATGGTTTAAAAATTGAAGAAGAAGTCAAACCAACTCAAGCTCCAATGTCACTTTCGGAATTGAAAAAAAATGAAGATAATGTTGTTAAGACACCAATTGCAACGAAGGAGGCCTCGAAAGAAAAAATGGATTCGTTGAAAGATCTATTGGCTAAAGCGACGATTCAGAAACATACACCGACACCGACACCGACACCGACACCAACACCAACACCTGCACCGATAACAACACCAATACAAAATATTATTGATAAAAAAATTGAAGAAAAAGTTGAACCAAAAATTGAGGAGCCAAAGATTATTGAGATACAACCCACCTTCGCACAAGGCTTCGGCGAGGCGAGGGAAGAAATTACAAAATCTGAACCAGTTATTGAAGATAAAAAACCCGCTGACGTACAAGACTATGGCCCGCTTCGCCCTAGCTCCAGCGAGGCGAGCGAGGTGAAAGAAGAGATAAAGCCTGCCGAGACAAAGAGTGATGATAAAGATAAAACTTGGCAAAAAAGAAAAAATAAAAAAGAGGTGCCCGAAGACGTTCTTCGTAAGGTATTAGAATAATTAATTTTTTTATGAGACAAATAAAATATTTAATAATAATAATTATTATGCTTTTTACAGCTGTTTATGTTTCTGCTGATTTTGAAATAACTGAAGTAATGTATGACTTGGATGGAACTGATACAAATCGTGAATGGCTAGAAGTTAGAAATGTTGGATCATCACCAACTGATTTATCCAAGTGGTATTTATTTTCAGATAATACGAGACATACACTTACACCAGAAACAAAATCGATTATTTCAAACGGTGATTATGCTGTTATTGTTCAAAATATATCACAATTTAGAAATGATTGGCCGAATTACGGAGGAATAATATTTGATAGTAGTTGGACGGGGTTTAAAAATACTGGTGAATCAATATCACTTAAAGATCCAGAGCAAAATATTGTAAGTTCTGTAATTTACACATCAGAACAAGGCGGAGCAGGTAATGGTGAAAGTTTACAGAAAATAAATAATAATTGGGTTGGCTCATTACCAACGCCAGGGATTGAAAATAAACAAAATCATAAAAGTAAACTGTCAGTAGAAAATTCTAATTTAATAAAAATTCCCACTACTGAAATTACTAATGAAAAAACAAGTGATTTAAATAATAGTAGGGAAGTTATAAATTTAAATGACATTAAAACAACAATACCCAAAAATAAAATTAATATGCCAATTTCGATTTATCCATATATTGGGCTTGTGATATTGATAGGATTAGGTATAACTTCATTTTTGATTTCTAAAAATAAATTTAAAAAAGAGGAGGGGACTGAAAACAAACTTACCGCCAAAGATATTAAAATAATTGAATAATATAGACAAAATAACACTAATAATATAAGCTTTAAATATGGAGGTAGAAAACAGAGAATGTAATAAATGTAAGGTAAAATTTCAGATTGACCAAGATGAAAAATCTTTTTATGAAAAGATGCAAGTTCCAGTACCTAATGTCTGCTCGGATTGTCGTTTTAAAATGAGGGCAATGTGGCGGAATGAAATATCTTTATATTCAGGCAGGAAATGTGATTTATGTGAAAAGAATATTTTATCCATGTATAATCCAAAATTAGCATATACTATATATTGTTATGATTGTTTTTATTCTGATAAATGGAATTCGAGAAGTTATGCTAAAGATTATGATTTAAGTAAACCATTTGTTGAACAATTGAAAGATTTATTAGAAAAAGTTCCTAGAATTAATTTAGGTATTTCTTCTGGAGATGGTCCGAATATTAATAGTGAATATGTAAATATGGCTAGTAGTTGTAAAAACTGTTATTTTATTTTTAATGGTGGAGTCAATGAAGATACAATGTATATGCGTGGGGTAAGACACTCTTTTGATTCTAGCGATTGTTATTTTGCTGAGAGAATTGAAAAGTCTTATGAATCAATAAACTTACAACAATCTTCGGGGATATTGTGGGGGCAAAATATTACAGGATGTGTTAACTCTACTCTTGTTTTTAATGGTAGTGGTTTAACAAATTGTTTTGGTTGTGTAAATTTGAGAAATAAAAGCAATTGTTGGTTTAATGAACAATTGAATGCGGTTGAATATAATAAAAAAATTTCAGAAGTTAGGGGTAGTTATAAAAAAATGGAAGAAATGAAAGAAAAATTTTGGGATTTTTTAAAAACCTTACCACACAGAGCAAATAATAATTTAAAGACAATAGATTCAACGGGAGATTATCTTACGGAGTGCAAGAATGTTGATAGTTCATTTGAAATTAATTCAGCTGAAAATTGTAAACATCTTTTTTCAAGTAAATTTTTAAAAGATTCATTAGGTACCATAGGGTATGGAACTAAATCAGAATTGTTGCTTGAGGTTGTTGCTACAGGATATTCTAGTAATATTATTGGTTCTTATTGGGCAGAGAATTGTAATAATATAATGTATTCTTTTGATATTAGAAATTGTCAGAATTGTATTGGTTGTGTTTGTTTTAAAAATGGTAAATATGCAATTTTAAACAAAGAATATACTAAAGAAGACTATGAAAAATTAAGGGAGCATATCATTAAGGAGCTTACAGATTTAGGCATTCATGGTCTAATGATACCGACTGAGCTTGCGCCATTTGCTTATAATGAAACGATTGCCCAAGATAATATGCCTCTGACTAAGGAAGAAGCAATCGCTCAAGGTTTTCGTTGGGAAGATGACATACAAATGACAAAAGGTAAAGAGACATTGCAACCAGAAAAAATTCCTGATCATATAAAAGATGTGACGAATGGGATTATAAATGAAATATTAAAATGTATAAACTGTGAGCGAAATTATAAAATCACCGAACAGGAATTACTTTTTTATCGAAAAATGAATCTTCCAATTCCTCGTCAATGTTTCTATTGTCGTCATCAAGAGCGAATTAAAAGGAGGGGCCCATATAAATTCTGGGATCGAAAATGTGATCATTGCGGGAAAGATATAAAAACAAATTATTCACCGGATAGAAAAGAAATTATATATTGTGAAAAGTGTTACCAACAAGAAGTAATATAATTAATCTTGTTTTACCTGTCTAAACCTATGGGATTGACTAGGTAAATAATAAAAATATGATAAAAAAACAACCTAAAAATATAGACACATCGTGGAACAAGGTGGCTGGCTGGTATGATGAATTATTGAAAAATGATGATAGCTATCAAGCTAAAGTTATATTGCCGAATTTACTCCGTTTTCTTGATTTGAAAAAGGGTGAACAAGTTTATGATTTAGCTTGTGGCCAAGGCTATTTTTCAAATGTATTTGCACATGAGGGGGCAAATGTTATAGCTTCTGATTTGTCAAAAAAATTAATTGAAACGGCGAAAAAAGATTCAAAGCCTGCCTCGCCGAGCTCGCCTCGTGGCGAAACGGGTCAAGGCGGACAAAAAGTTTTATTTTATATCACTCCTGCCCATCGAGCTCAGTTTTTGAAAGATAATACTATTGATACGGTTGTGATTGTTTTGGCAATTCAAAATATTGAAAATGTAAATGAAGTTTTAGTTGAATGCAAAAGAATTTTGAAAAAAGATGGGCGAATAGTTTTGGTCTTGAATCATCCAGCTTTTCGAATTCCCCAAGCAAGTGACTGGCATTTTGAAAATGGTATTCAATCAAGAATTGTTTCTAAATATTTATCTGAATCAAAAATATCAATTGATATGACACCGGGTGAAAAAAATATTAAAAAGAAAATTTCAACAATTACTTTTCATCGATCACTTCAATACTATATGAAATTATTTTCTAAAAATGGTTTGGCTATTACACGATTGGAAGAATGGATATCACACAAACAAAGTGGTAGTGGTCCTCGCCAAGTAGCTGAAGATAAAGCTCGGAAAGAAATTCCAATGTTTATGTGTATAGAAGTTAAAAAGATTGTTTCTAATTAAGAAAAGTCGGAAACGAAATAGTCTTATCAAAGGGGCTTTTGAGCACGACGGTGCGAAAACTGAACGAATTTTCACCAGAAAATTGGTGTACCCTTTGAGAAGAGC
>CAYRQO010000079.1:0-210 GCA_964426515.1 uncultured Candidatus Saccharibacteria bacterium
GACTAAAAGATATTAAAGCTTACAGAGGAATCAGACATATGCGCCGATTACCAGTTAACGGTCAGAGAACTAAAACAAATTCTCGAACCGTCCGAGGTAATGTCCGAAAGACAATGGCCTCAGGTCGTCGAAAGGAAAGTAAGACATAATTTATGGGAAAAATTAAAATTATAACAAAAGAAGAAGAAAAAGCTGATAATACCGAAAAGG
>CAYRQO010000079.1:220-4206 GCA_964426515.1 uncultured Candidatus Saccharibacteria bacterium
CTACTCCAAAGCCGGGAGCTAAAGTTCCAAAAAAGAAAATTGTGGCAGGAACTTTGCATGTTGAAGCAACTTTTAATAATACAAAAGTAGTTTTATCTGATAAAGAAGGAAATACTTTGTTTTGGACTTCGGCTGGATCCTTAGGTTTTAAGGGCGCAAAAAAGGGAACACCATTTGCCGCTTCAAAAGCCGGTTCTGTTATTGGTGAAAAAGCTAAAGCTCTTGGAATTAAAGAAGTGGATGTTAAAGTTAAAGGAGTAGGAAGTGGTCGTGAACCTACCATTCGGGCTTTTATGGCCTATGATATAGACATTACTGGAGTAAATGATGTCACCCCTGTTCCGCACAACGGACCAAAACCTAAGAAGCCTCGTAGAGTATAAATAAAATTATGAAAACAGTTCAAATGTATAAAATTTGCCGAAGACTAGGACCTGGAGTGTTTGAAAAATGTCAAACAACTAAATTTGCTATGTCTGAAGCTCGTCATGCTAAAAACAGTAAAGGCAAGCGCCCAAAACCACTTTCCGGCTATGCCACTCAATTTATTGAAAAACAAAAAGTTCGTTTTATGTATGGTATCAGTGAGCGTCAATTTTCAAACTATATTAAAGAGGCCGTAAACCACAAAGGTTCTCCCGCGACTGAATATCTTTTTGAATTATTAGAAAGTCGATTAGACAATGTTGTCTACCGACTTGGTCTAACCCATTCTAGACGTTTATCTCGTCAAATGGTTTCTCATGGTCATATTATCGTGAATGGTAAAAAAACTACTGTTGCTTCACAGCGTGTTTCTCTTGGTGATATTATCGCAATTCGTGAAGGTAGTAAAAAAAGTGTTCTTTTCGCTGACATGGCCAATAAAATGAAAGAATATACTTGTCCAAATTGGTTAGCATTTAATGCTGACAGTTTGTCCGGAAAAATACAAGGTAAACCTAAAAATATTGAAGGATATATCGATCTTAACACCGTTTTAGAGTTCTATAGTCGTTAAGGTTAGTGTATGGTTAAATTTTTATAAATAATTAGTGAGGGCAGGAAGCTCTCCAATATCATATAACTATGTCAGATTTAAATATAATATTACCATCAAAATTATCTATTGTTTCCGAAGTTGGAACAAAAGGAGTATATGAGATAGATGGTCTTTATCCTGGGTATGGACATACTCTTGGTAATTCACTTCGCCGAATTATTTTATCATCTTTAACAGGAGCCGCGATTACTTCTCTCAAAATTGATGGAGTTAATCATGAATTTTCAGTTATGGATGGGGTCAAAGAAGATGTCGTCACTATTCTTCTTCATTTAAAACAAGTTCGATTTCGTTTAAATACAGATGAATCTCAAACTGTTAAACTTTCAGTTAAGGGCCCAAAACAAATTATGGCTTCAGATATTGATGTGACAGGTCAAGTTGAAATTTTAAATCCAGAATTATATATTGCTGAAGTGACAGGTAAAAATACTTTTTCACTTGAGATGACCGTTGAAAAAGGTTTAGGTTTTGTGCCCAAAGAAATGCATCAAAAAACTAAAAATGAAGTTGGAGTAATTTCACTTGATGCTATTTTTACCCCAATTCGACGTGTTTCTTATGAAGTTGAAAATATGCGTGTCGGCGATAAGACAAATCACAATCGTCTACGTATGACAATTGAAACCGATGGAACTTTGACACCACGAGAAGCTCTTGAAAGAGCTATCACAATAATGGTAGAACAATTACAAGCTATTGTTGGTTTTACAATTTCACATCGAGTTATCAGCAAAGAAGTTGAAAAGGAAGACACTAAAGATAAAAAGAAAGATGAAGAAAAAGAAGAGAGTAATGAATTTACAGATATTTTAAAAACTCGAATCGATACACTTGATTTATCAACTAGAACTTTGAATGCTTTAACTGGCGCTAATATCAGAACAATTGGTGGTGTGGCTAGAAAAAAGAAAGAAGATTTATTAGAAATTGAAGGCATTGGTGATAAGGGTATTCAAGAAATTAAAAAAATTCTTGGTGGATACGGAATAACCCTAAAGTAATTGGTCATTAGTAATTAGTAATTAAAATAATATGAGACATCACAATAGCGTAAGAAAATTCGGAAGAAATAGAAGTCAAAGGCAAGCCTTACTTAAAGGTTTGATGTTGGCTTTGATTGCTCACGGCAAGATTGAAACGACAGAAGCTAAAGCAAAAGAATTACGACCATTTATTGAAAAATTGGTAACCAAAGCAAATGTTGGAACACTCGCTTCAAAGCGTTTAGTAATTTCACGTTTATACAATTTAACTGCTGAAGCCAATAAATTGATCAATGATATTGCACCGAAATATAAAGGTACACCCGGAGGCTATACTCGTATTACTAAACTTCCACGTCGAGGGGGTGATGCAAGTAAAATGGCAATAATCGAATTTATATAATATTTATGAGTACTACATACACAATTGATGCGAGTGGAAAATCACTAGGAGTCACAGCAAGCGCGGCGGCTAAAATTTTAATGGGTAAAAATTTACCTGATTATGTTCCTAATAAAGTAGCTGATGTTCAAGTTGTTATAACTAATGCTAAATTGACAAAAATGTCAGAGAGACGATTAAATGATACTCTTCACGAAACATATTCTGGTCAACCAGGTGGCTTTAAAACAAAAACTAACGCCAAAATTTTAGATATTAAAGGTTGGAAAGGTTTGTATGAATTAGCGGTTTATGGAATGTTGCCAGCTAATAAATTGCGACCTAAAATGATGAAGCGCTTAACAATAAAAGATTAATAATTATATGACTGAGAAAAAAACTACAACTAAAGAAAAAGAATATTTCAGAGCTATTGGTCGTCGTAAGACTTCTACCGCAGTTGTTCGACTAACTAAGGCTACAAAAAATTCGTATACAATTAACGGAAAAGATTTTACTGAATATTTTAAAACTGCTGATTTAAAAAAGATTGTCACTTCGGCTTTTGAAACAGCTCTTCCTGCTGAAAAGTTTGAAGTTATCGTCACCACAAAAGGTGGTGGAATTCATTCTCAGGCCGAAGCAGTTCGACACGGTATATCCCGAGCTCTTGTTTTGAATGATGGAGAATTACGTTCTGTATTAAAGAAAGCTAAAATGTTGAAACGTGATCCTCGACAAGTTGAAAGAAAGAAATTTGGACTCAAAAAAGCCAGAAAGTCACCACAGTGGTCAAAAAGATAAAAAAACAAAACTCCCAGTTGGGAGTTTTGTTTTTTTATTGAATAAGTTATATAATTTATGTATGGAAGATAATAAAAATATAGATATAGTTAACTTTTTATTTGAAATTGGAACAATGCGAAAGTTGCCCAGAATTCACCAGCAAGTCTTACTTTCTCAAGATTTATCAGATAATATTGCTACTCACTCATATCGAGTTTCACTTATTGCTTGGTTTTTGGCTAAGCTTGAAAAAGCTGACCCATATAAAGCTATGATGATGGCCTCGCTTCATGATATTAAAGAGGTTCGAAGTGGAGATCATAATTATATTCACAAAAAATATGTCAAAATATTTGAAGATGAAATTTCAAAAGACCAACTCGCTCATTTGCCATTTGGTGATTTACTTGAAATTATTACTGAGTTTGAAAAAAGAGAAAGTAAGGAAGCTATAATTGCTAAAGATGCAGATTTGATTGATCAAATGCTATTACTGAAAGAATATGCTCATCAGGGGAATAAAGAGGCAGAAATTTGGTTAAATGGTAAAGGGGATGATATTGAAAATGTCCAATATCATAGTTTAAAAACTGAATCTGCTAAAAAACTAGGTAAAGAAATATTGGGAGGCCGAGTTTCCGAATGGTGGGAAAACATTTGGACTAATAAAAATCGTTAAGAAGCGAAATCCAAACTTGAAAAATTTTGGATTTTTGGGTATGATGGGCGATATGAATGAAGAAGAAAAAAATATACAACAAGACGAAGTAATAGATGATGTAACTTTTGT
>CAYRQO010000080.1:0-4111 GCA_964426515.1 uncultured Candidatus Saccharibacteria bacterium
CAAACTACTTCATCTGGTCTTGCTTTAGTAAACACAACACTAGCTGCTGATGGGGCACAACAAATATCACCAGCTCTTAGTTTTTCTGGAAATGGTTGGTTGGGTGCTCCTGATAATTTTTCAACACCAATAAATTTTCGTATATACGCTTTTCCTCAACAATCATCGCTGGCTGGAAAGGGATATTTGACGTTTGAAAGTAATAATGACGGTGGTCCAACCTACAACACTAATTTTATTATTAACACTGATGGATATGTTGGTATTGGTGGTGATTTAACTCCGAATGCGATGTTTTCAGTCGGAACTACTTCTCAATTCCAAGTCAACTCCACCGGTGCCATTGCAGCGGTGACTGGTTACACCCAAGGCTCAGGCACGATGTCCTTAACTTCTGCCAACACGACCCAGGCAACTACTTCATCAGCATTTGCAGGAAACTTCAATTCTTTAACTACGGGAACAGGAATGTATTTAGCCTCTTCTTCTTTAACTTCGGGCACATTACTTGATCTAACATCCGCGGGAACAGGAGCTCTTACAAATCAAAAAGGATTAAACATTGCTCTTTCTGGTACAAACGGAACGGCTGCACAAACAACATACGGAGCTTACATTTCAAATACTCACGCTGGCACAACTTCTACAAACGTCGGACTTTATGCCACAGCAAGTGGAGGAACAACCGCAAATTATGCCGCGATATTTGATCAGGGGAATGTTGGAATTGGAACGACGACGCCGAGTGAAAAATTGGACGTGAATGGAAATATAAATATTCCAACTACGACTTCAACTGTTGGAAATATTAAACAAAATAGTTCAACTATTTTACATTCTTATGGTACAGATAATTTCTTTTTGGGTGTTAGCGCTGGTAATTACACTTTATCGGGACAACAAAATACGGCTATTGGTAAACAATCAATGTTGAACTTAACAACTGGAAGTTACAATACAGCTGTAGGATACCAGGCGCTTTATTCTTCTAACTCAAGTGAAAATGCGGCATTCGGTAGGATGGCTTTAATGTATGCCAGTGGAAATAATAACTCAGCTTTAGGTAACACTGCTTTGGGTGGAAGTCCTTTCTCTGGTGCTTATAACGTTGGTATTGGTAAAGATGCCGGGAGAACTCTTACAACTGGTGGTCATAATACTTTTATCGGTTATGCCGCAGGATATAATGGTTCTCAATTGGCTACCGCTTTTTATTCTATGGCTCTTGGGGACGGAGCTTATACAACGGCTAGTTATCAAGTTGTTATTGGAGCTTCAAATGTTACTCAGACTTTGTTAAATGGAAATATTGGTATTGGCACAACGACGACAACAAATATTTTATCTCTATCAGGAACTGCTCCTAGAACTATTTGGATGGAAAGAAATACGACAGCAGCTACGGCCGGGCAGGGTTTGACACTTTCATCAGGTGGAGCTATTGCCGGGACGGCTGATCTTGCGGGTGGAGATTTGAATTTAAAATCTGGGATCTCGACGGGGACAGGATCATCAAGTTTACGTTTCTTTACCGCCACAGCAGGATCAACTGGAACTACCGACAGAACTCCAACTGAGAAAATGGCGATATTAGGAACAGGCCAAGTTTTGATGGGTCTGACATCAGTTTCAACCGACGCCAAACTTTCTCTTAGCAATACAATTTCAACTGATGGTTCGACGACGGCCATTGCTGGTATTCATGGTGATTATACATTTAATAATGGCGGGTCCTCCGGTTATGTTCAAGTTGGTAATCGTTTTGTTTTCAATAATGCGCCAACGACAAATGCAAATACAATGGCTGGAGAAATAATTAGAACTGTCGATAATACGACACTAGCTAATCTTGTTCGTGGTCTTGATATCACTTCAAATGGCGGAAGTAATACGGCTGGAACAAATACGGGTCTCCGGGCGACAGGTGCGACATTTGGTATTCAAGGTATTACAAATAGTTTGGCCGGCGGAGTTTCTGTTCCGGCGGCATTGTATGGGGAAAATACTGGCACAACCAATGGTGATATTTTGAGATTATATTCGAATACTGTCACCTCAGCTCCATCATTTGCCACTTTCTATCATGATACGACAACCTTTACTGGCACTGGATTGTTGATGGATTTTGCCACCGGCAGTGGAACGTATTCCGGTAATTATATTGATTTGCAGAATAATAATACGACCGTCTTTAAGGTCACTTCAGGAGGGCTGACTAGTATCGCTTTGGGTGCTACTGCCAGTACTAATGCTGTTTGTTCAAGTTTAGCTAATAGTACGGCTCCAACGGCTAACATTGCTTACGAACTTCGTGATTGTAATGCGGCTCCAGCTGCCGACTATGCGGAAATGTATCCTGTTGAATCTGATGTTGTCTTTGGTGATATTGTGGCAATGGGTACACAGACGGTCATGACTTACGGCACAACAAATGGCAATATTGATTGGACCAAAGAAAAAGGAAGAATCACAAAACTTACTAAGTCCGAAAAAACTTATCAATCAAATGTTGTTGGTATTGTTTCTGATAACTATGGTGATTTTTCTTCAACAGGAAATAATATAAAAGAAGAGAGTAATCCGATGCCGGTGGCACTCTCTGGTCGTGTACCAGTTAAAATTTCAAATACTTCTGAGGCCGTTTCATTTGGAGATTATCTAACAACTTCCGATGAAAAGGGTATGGCCACTAAATCTACAAAAGCCGGTTTTGCTATCGGTAAAGCTCTTGAAGAATGGAGTCCTGATTCGGGTAAAGATACAATTATGGTTTTCATTGAGCAAGGATATTATAACGGCCCAGACGAAGAAGGTCAGACTATCAATGGTTTAACTTTCTTTGATAACGATGCACAATTTATGAGCAATGTTGTTTTTGATAGCCAAGTCGAATTTATTCTTCCACCTTTATTTAACAAAGATTCAGCTGGCTTTGCTCTTATAAAAGAGGGTACAAAGAAAGTTGAAATTATTTTTGAGATTCCTTATGTTGCTCAGCCAGTTGTTTCCGTTACAATGTCATTTGAAGAGGGAGATAATATGACCGACGATGAAGCTTTAGAATTTTTTGATGAAGATATCAAAACAATGGTTACCAATAAATCACAAAATGGATTTACAATTATTATAAGTAAAGATGCTACTCGAGATATTAGGTTCTCATGGATTGCACTTGCTACCAAAGATGCAAAAATATTTGAAAGTATTATTCCTGGTTTAATTATTGATGCCAATCAAACGCCAGATGAAAATGCCGATCAGACATCAGATCAAATTACTGAGACAACAACTGAAGAGGGAACTACTACATCAACCGATACCACAATACCTGATGTAAATGTATCTGAACCAACCCCAGAAATAATTGTTGAACCAACTCCCGACCCCGAGCCAACTCCCGTCATCGAATCAACTCCCGTCCCCGAGCCATCTCCCGAATCAACTCCTGAACCAACCCCAACAGAATAATATTTTTGCCAAACGCTTTAGCCAAACGCCTTGCGTTTGGCTAAATCTGTCTTGCTAAGTAAGGGTTTGGTGGAGTTACCAAACGCCTTGCTTTTGGCAAAACATCGCTTGCCTTTCTTTTTACAAGAGAGATATAATAATGATATGAGCATAAGAAAAGTATCCCTAGTGGATGGTGAGTATTATCATATCTATAATAGGGGGAACAGTAAGCAAAAAATATTTTTAGATAATCAAGATTATCTTCATTTTGTGAAGCTTCTATATGTTTGTAATTCAACGAAAAATATAAATTTTCGCGAGGATATTGTTAAAAGAAAAATAGATGCCTGGGATTTTGAAAGAGGGAAGCAAATTGTTTCAATTGGTGCATATTGTTTAATGCCGAATCATTTTCATTTATATATTAAATCTAAAGAGAATACTTTGCCAAACGCAAGGCGTTTGGCAAACAGGGACAATAATAATATTAGTATATTTATTGCTAGGATAAGTAATGCATATGTAAAATATTTTAATTTAAAATATCACAGAACTGGATCACTTTTTGAAGGAAAATTTAAATCGGTTCATATTGAAGATGATGTTCAAGCAAAATATTTATTTTCCTATATTCACTTAAATCCTATTAAATTAATCCAAC
>CAYRQO010000081.1:0-4009 GCA_964426515.1 uncultured Candidatus Saccharibacteria bacterium
ATTAAAAGATGAAAGACAAAAAGCACGAAATGAAAAAGATTGGGCTAAAAGTGATGATATTCGAAAACAGATTAATGCTCTTGGTTATGAAATAAAAGACACCGACTCTGAACCAAAAATTTCTAAAATTGGCTAAGTTATTGATTTTATAGAATAAATAGTTTACAATAAAAAAATGTTAAGAAAAAGTAATTATACTAATACAGCATGGTGGACAACTCACATAAGTGGGTAATCTTTGTTATATTTATAATTATTTCTAAATAATACATGGTGACCCACAAAATTGTGGGCTTTTTTTATTTTAATTCAAATCTTATGAAATATATTTTTAAACAACATTGTACTGAATTCTGGCGTAATTAAAAAATGCTTAGTTTTTACATTACTATTTTAAAAATATAAATTATATGAAAACAAAAATAATATCATTAAAAAATTTACCAGATGAAAATGGTTATTACGGAAAATTCGGAGGAAGTTTTATTCCTCCTCAATTAGTAGAACCGTTAAAAGAAATAGAACAAGAATATTTAAAAGCAAAAAATGATCCAGAATTTCAAAAAGAATATGCTGATTTATTAAAAAATTATGTTGGTCGTCCTTCACCATTGTATTTTGCAAAAAATCTAACAAAAAAATTAGACGGGGCAAAGATATATCTTAAACGCGAAGATTTAAATCATACTGGAGCACATAAAATTAATCATTGTTTAGGAGAAGCTTTACTTGCAAAAAGAATGGGAAAGAAAAAGGTTTTAGCAGAGACTGGAGCAGGGCAACACGGAGTTGCTTTGGCCACAGCGGCAGCAATTCTTGGTCTTGAATGTGAAATTCATATGGGTGAGATAGACATAAAGAAAGAATATCCAAATGTAATTCGTATGAAGTTACTAGGAGCAAAAGTTGTTGAAGTAAATACTGGAGGTAAGTGTCTTAAAGATGCGGTTGATAGTGCTTTTGCAACATTTATAGAAGAGTACAAGACTACATTTTTTGCAATTGGTTCAGTTGTTGGACCTCATCCATACCCAATGATAGTTAGAGATTTTCAATCAATAGTTGGAAAAGAAACAAAAGAACAGATTCTTGAGCAAGAAAATACATTACCAGATTATGTAATTGGGTGTATTGGTGGAGGTTCAAATGCTATTGGTATCTTTCATGAATTTCTTGATGATGAGGTTAACCTTATTGGAGTAGAGCCTGCTGGTAAGGGTTCAGGTATTGGTGAACATGCAGCGACGATTACATATGGGACAGAGGGAGTAATTCATGGGATGAGGACTATTGTATTACAAGATGACAAGGGAGAACCCAATCGTGTTCACTCTATTGCATCTGGATTAGATTATCCTGGAGTGGGACCTATCCATGCATTTCTAAAAGATATAGGAAGGGTTAAATATACTAGAGCAACGGATAATGAAACCATAAAAGCATTTTTAGAATTATCTAAAGTTGAAGGTATTATTCCTGCTCTTGAGAGTGCTCATGCAATAGCTTATGCAATAAAATTAGCTCCAACCTTGAGTAAAGATAAAATCATAATTGTAAATCTTTCTGGTCGTGGAGATAAAGATATTGATTATGTAGCTCAATTATTAAAATTATAAGTATATAATCGCATACTTTTAAAAATACTAGGCAAGGCCTAGTATTTTTAATTTATTAATTAGTCATTGGTAATCATTAATTATTAATTATCCTACTTCGCTTCGTCGAGTTCGACAAAGAAAGTTGAGCCCTTGCCTAGACCTTCAGATTCAACCCAAACACGTCCCTGATGAGCTTCAACAAGTTCTTTGACTAAATAAAGCCCCAAGCCAGAACCTGAAGTATTTAATTCAGCTTTATCTCCACGAGCAAATTTTTCAAATAATTTGCCAATTGCTTCTTTGGCAATTCCAACTCCGGTATCTTTAATTGATAAAACAATTTTATCGTTTTTCTTTTGTAAAATAGCTTCAATCTGACCACTAGGTGTATATTTCATTGAATTATCAATTAGATTGATTAAGACTTGTCGTAATTTTTCTTTGTCACCATTAACAAAATATTTTTGATCAACTGAAATATTATAAATTAATTTCAAACCCTTGCCTTCCGCTGTGACCGATAAATCTTTGGCTGTACTTTCAACCAATTCACCAAAATCAAATTTAGCCATTTCATATTTCATTCCACCTTGTTCAATTTTAGTTACATTCAACAAATCTTCCACAACTAAAGTTAAATTACTGCTTGATTCTAAAACTCGATCAATAATTTCTTTAGCTTTTGGATTAATTTCTCCATAATCACCTTCAATTAACATTGAAGTATAGCCCTTTATGGCAGTTAGTGGACTTCTTAATTGATGTGATGCCAAAGACACAAATTCTGATTTTAATTTATCTAAGCCTTTTAATTTTTCATTGGCATCTAATAATTTAACTGAAAGATCCTCAATTTCTAAACGTTGATCAGATTCTCTTTTTAAATTTCTATACAAAAGAATACTCAAGGCGACCGAAGTAATTATTGTTAAAATAGTTAAAAATATATCAGTAGTACTTTCAACAAAGAACACTTGCCCAGTGATAAGAACAACTAAACCTACAACCAAATATTGTGTTCCTAAAATATTAAAATGAAAAATATCTAATTCAAAAACCGCGTATATAATTACTAACAGAAATACTGGTAATAAGAATAAACTGTATAAATTATATTCATAAATTCCTGTGACAGCTGATATATATTCAGTCGCTCCAAAAACAACCAGTAATAAAAAGACTGAGCCAATAACAACTAGGCTTGATTTTCGATTTACTGCCAAATTTTTCTTTATTAATATTTTTAAAATATAAAAAAGAAGTACCGATAAAAGGGCTATCTCCACTATTAATTTATATATATCCAAAAAATTATTATTATTTGCTTCACAAATTGAATGATTAAAACCTGCGACTGAACTACCCATAACAGTTATAATAAGAGCAGGGAGAGTTATAAGAAAAAGAAGAGTTTTGCTTAAAATAGATATGTCAGTTTTCTTAATTGAAATTCTAGCAAAATATACACCTAAAACATAAAAGACAATTTCAACATAAGCCAAAAATGACCATGTTGTATAAACTAAATTATAATTTAAAGAATTCCAAGCAAGAACATCTCCCACAAGCCAAATACAAAATGCAACAATAAACAACAAAAACACCTTCGAAAATAAATTAAATTTAGCTTTTATAAATACAAATAATCCCAAAGAAATTGAGAAAACAATCGGTATTATATGAGAATAATATACAATATTTCTTACCTCGCTTCCTCCTATTAGACACGTGTTTGATATTTCCATATTATTTACAATATTATTTAATAATAAAATTTTTTACATTTGGTAAATGGTAATACCAATAATCTTCATTTTCCATTTCCATGGGCGGAATTGGGACAATTATAGGTTTTACTCCAGTTAATTTAATTACTTTCTCTATTGCCGGTAGCACTATTTTTTTTGTAAAATTACCTTCTTCGTTTTTTGATACTAAATAATTTTCAAAAAGTATGCCAAAACAAA
The DNA here is from genome assembly GCA_964426515.1 of uncultured Candidatus Saccharibacteria bacterium. Lineage (GTDB taxonomy): Bacteria > Patescibacteriota > Minisyncoccia > Phycocordibacterales > UBA9973 > UBA8515. Next base: position 3,566 of record CAYRQO010000081.1, read on the forward strand.
CAAATAATAAAAAAAACTTATCATAATAAATTTTAGGGCAAGAGCCATTATTTTTATACCAACTTGAACCATCATAAAGATCAAAATCATTAACATTATAATTATAGGAATTCAATAATTTCCTATGAAAATCAATTAATGATTCTCCCCATAATGTTACCACCTCTCTCATTTTTTTCCCATTATATTTATTAAAATCAACTATTGTTATTTTTTCTACAATAAAGTCACTATTTTTATTTAATTCGTTTCTCTTTAATAATAACTGCCCAAGAGAATGTTTATAATTATTACTATTATGAGTAAATTTGTCATCAAAATATTCAAAAAAAATGGGATGAAGATTATTCTCTTGAGCTAATTTTATAAATATTTTGTTTTCATGATTTGGAGTAGCAACTTGTCTGCCCATTACTCCACATTTTTTATCTTTTAGAATCTCTG
>CAYRQO010000082.1:0-3978 GCA_964426515.1 uncultured Candidatus Saccharibacteria bacterium
AGCGCATGATGTGATCGTCTGTTCCCAGTATGAGAACGTGTATGTCGCATTCGTATTACCATATAGATAGTATAGCTATTTTTAGACAAAATGCAAATAATTAATAAATTATGCCTATTTTTATCCTTAAATAAATGTGTTATGATGTTTAAATGGAAAATCAAATACACTTATCTCATATTCGTCACACCTTAGCTCATTTACTTGCTCAGGCCGCCAAAGAGCATTATCCTAAAGCCTTTTTGACTTTAGGACCAGCTATTGATAATGGTTTTTATTATGATATCGATTTTGGGGCAGATAAAATAAGTGATGAGGACCTAATAAAAATTGAAAAGACAATGAAGAAAAATTTATCTTCATGGAAAGAATTTTCCCATAAAGAAGTATCTGAGAGTGAAGCTAAAGAATATTTCGCTGGTAATGTTTATAAATTAGAATTAGTAGATGAAATTGTCGCGCGATCCGCCTCCGCAGAAAGCTCCGGCGAGACAAAGGAAAAAATCACACTATACACTTGTGGTGATTTTACCGACCTTTGTCGTGGAGGACATACCGAAAACCCTTCAAAAGAAATTTCAACTGATTCCTTTAAACTTGATCGTGTCGCTGGTGCCTATTGGCGGGGGGACGAAAAAAATAAAATGCTAACCCGAATATATGGATTGGCATTTGAAGACAAAGAAAAACTCGAAGCCTACATTTTACAACAAGAGGAAGCTAAAAAAAGAGATCACAAAAAATTAGGAAAAGAATTAAAATTATTTTACATCTCAGAATTAGTTGGCAAAGGATTACCCATGATTCTACCAAAAGGAAATATTATAAAAACTGAGCTTGAAAAACTTATATATTCTAGTAAGGTAGCACTCGGATATTCATTTGTAACAATTCCACACATAGCAAGAAAAGAACTATATATAAAAAGTGGTCATATGGGAAAATATGATGCCATGATGCCTATAATGAAAGATGAAAATGGAGATGAGCTTGTTATGAAAGCCATGAATTGTCCTCATCATTTTGAGATATATAATTCTGAGCCACATACTTATAAAGATTTACCATTAAGAATAGCGGAAAATACTGCTGTGTATCGAAACGAAAAAAGCGGTGAATTATCTGGCTTATTACGCGTAAAAAATATAACCCAAGATGATACACATCACTTTGTTACTGAATATCAAATTGAATCAGAAATTGAAATGATTTTTGGTCTAATGCGTAAAATTTATAAAATTTTTGATTTTAAGAATTATAAAGTAGAAATTTCAGTTAGAGATAATGAAAATAAAAAAGGATATTTTGGAAAAGATGAAATATGGGAAAAAGCAGAAACTATATTAAAAGAATCAGTAGAAAAATGGGGAGTCCCATTTGAAATAAAAGAAGGAGAAGCTGCTTTTTATGGACCAAAGATTGATATAAAAGTTAAAGACTCAATAGGGAGGGAATGGCAATTAACAACAATCCAATTAGATTTCAATCAGCCAGAAAATTTCGAAATGGATTATATCGGAACCGATGGTAAAAAACACCGAGTGGTAGTTTTACATGTTGCAATACTTGGTTCCTTTGAAAGATTTATGGGAGTAATTATTGAACATTTTGCCGGAGCATTCCCTGTTTGGCTTTCTCCAGTTCAAGTGGCAATAGTTCCTGTTAGGGAAAATCACCAAGAGAAGGCAAAAGAACTGTACGACATATTCAAAAAAGCTTCAGTTCGTATAGAAATTCTTAATTCAAATGATAGTTTGGGTAAAAGGATTCACGAAGCAAAAAATATGAAAATTCCTTACGTCATAGTCCTTGGTGATAAAGAAGTTACTTCTAGTAAATTAACAATCGAAAATAGAGATGGAACAAAAATAGAAGATATTTCTCCTTTAGAATTCCTAGAAAAACTTCAAAAAGAAATCTTCGAAAAAACCTTAAACTAAAATAAAATATTAAAATATAAGTATAAAATTTAACTCCAATATATGAACGACCGTTTATATATTGGAGTACCGTATTTTATATAAAATTTATATAAAATTATACTAATTTAAATTTTTTCTTTATTCGAGAATCTTTTTCGAATCTTTCAGCTGTTATGTATATTATTTCATCATCGAAATGAAAATTATTTTTTATAATTGTTACTATTTCTTCACACTCAAATGGATAAATCCAAACACTCCCCTGTATTTGAGTAAAACCTATTCTTTTAAGGTGAAATCTGATTAAATTTCTTATTCTTTTTTTCTTTTCAGGAATATCAAACATAACCATTCGCCATTTATTATCCCAAACAGTTTGTTTTTTAATTAATTTAATATCTTCTAATAAATATTCTTGAGCTATTTTTTTACCTTTACTAGTTAAAATGACACCGACTTCTCCATCTTTACTTATGTATTTTAATAATCCTTTTTTAACCATTCTTTTTGTTGTATTTGAAAACTCAAATTTTTGCCGGGCTGTTTTTAAAATATCAATAAATGTTTCATCGTACTTATTAGGTAACTCACAATTTTTAACTCTTAAAACTATCTTTAAAATTCCTTTTTCTAAAGATCCTACTTTATATCCTTTATAATATTTAGTACTCATAAATATATAAAATGATTAAATTATTAATATTACAATATGTGAACGACCGTTTCTATATTGTAAAATTGTTTTATTAAATTATGTTATATATCTTATATATCGAGGTTGGCCATTTTGGCGTTTGAGGTGATGAAAGTTTTACGAGGTGGGACTTCTGAACCCATTAGCATTTCAAATATTTTATTGGCATTTTCAATATCAGAAACTTTAACTTGTTTCAAAACTCTTTTGGCAGGATCCATAGTTGTTTCCCAAAGTTCTTCAGCGTTCATTTCTCCTAGACCTTTATAGCGCTGGACATGAACTTTAGTCGAAGCTTTTTTGGCTTTGGCTTCAGTCTCCTCTTCTTCCTCCTCCTCTGGTCTTATCTCATCTTCCTCATTGGCTGAAGCGGCAAGTAACTCCGCTAGTGAGGCCGCATCTTTACCAAGAATTTTATCTCGCTCTTCATCGGAATATGCATATGTTATTTCTTTACCTTTTTTGATTTTGAAAAGTGGTGGCTGAGCAATATAAACGTACCCAGCATCAAGGACAGGGCGGAAATATCGATACATTAAAGTTAAAATCAGCGTACGAATATGTGCGCCATCAACGTCGGCATCAGTAGCAATAATTATTTTATGATAACGCATTTTATCTAAATCAAAAGTATCACCAATCGAAGTGCCCATGGCAATAACTAAATTTTTTATTTGTTCACTACCTAGCATTCGATCTAATCGTGCTCTTTCAACGTTTAAAATTTTCCCTCGAAGTGGCAGTATAGCTTGCGTCTTTCTGTCGCGTCCCATTTTGGCCGTACCCCCAGCCGAATCTCCCTCTACAATAAATAACTCAGCTGAAGATGCATCGCGAACCTGACAATCAGCTAATTTACCTGGTAAAGTCATACCCTCAAGCGCACCTTTACGAAGCACGGAATCCTTAGCCGCTTTAGCTGCTTTACGTGCCCGAAGAGCAAGTAATGATTTACTTATGATCGACTTAGCCTCATCTGGATTTTCTTCTAAAAAATTAGCAAAGGCATCACCAAAGACACTAGCCACCGCACCTTGAGCTTCAGTGGAACCAAGTTTAGCTTTAGTCTGACCTTCAAATTGAATTTCTCGAAGTTTAACAGAAATAACAGCCGTCAAACCTTCAAGGACATCATCGCCGGTGAATCCTCCATCTTGTTCTTTAATTAAATTATTCTTTTTACCGTATGTATTTAAAATTCGAGTTAAAGCTGTTTTAAAACCTGTGACATGTGTTCCCCCTTCACCAGTATAAATATTATTAGCAAAAGGCAAAATATCAAAATTAATATCATCAACATATTGCAAAGCCACTTCCACACCGACACTATCTTGCTCTTTCTCAACATAAAAAACAGTTGAA
>CAYRQO010000083.1:0-3960 GCA_964426515.1 uncultured Candidatus Saccharibacteria bacterium
AGCAATATTAAAATTTAAAAAAGCTTCGGGGGTCGGCTTTTTCTTTTCAAATAAAGCTAAAAATTTTGCATAGATAGCATTGCCAGCCTTGGTAGAAATCTGCTGGTAAATCATAGCTCGAGCCAAAGACAAAAAAGCATTCTTTGTCGGCGTAATCTTCCTCAATTTCTTTTTGTTTATTTTCAATTTCATATTTCTATAGAAAAATTAAATTCTTCTCCGTCGTAGAGATTTGCTTCAAAGCGAACTTCTTTTTTGAGTGGTAAAACGAAAGTATTTGATCTTTTGTCTGGAAAGATAGAAGTCTGCCACTCTGTCTTACCTACTTTTGCATTCACATACACAGCTCCCCACCCTCGGCGAAGCTTTCCCTTTTGCATTTCCTTTATCTTCTCGGCAACCTTCTCTGGTAAATAAGCAAACCTCCAAGCTCCCTTGTCATCTCCCTTGTGCATCCCAACTCCCCAGATAATTACCTTGCTCTTGAATTTGAAAGTTTTTTTCATATTTTATAATCCCAACGAGTGTATTTATTTTTTCACAGTAAATTTAAAATCTCATTCGAAGACATTGAATGATTTTAGCATACTCTTTGAGTTTTATTATATTTCTTCGTCTAAAAAATTACTACCTTCTAATTCGGTTTTTCCACCTTTTAATTTATCTATTATATATAACTCTTTATATAACCATACAAATTCATCATAGCGACGAGGAAAATTTTCACGATCAGAATCTAAAAATTCTTTTCCTAGGAAATAATAATTATAAACCCAATAGAAGAACGTACTCCACACCAACTCTTTGTCTAATACATTTCTCCTTACTAAAATTCCAATAGTTTCGAAGAAGTCAAAAACTTCTCTAATGTCATCGATTTTTTCTATATTTTTTTCCTTGATTACTTTAACTGCTTTACTCCTTTTATCTTTAAATTCTTTACTTTCAAAGCGATCTTCCAACCTTAAAATTAAATCCGATGAAGTTGCAATTCTGGTAAGTTTTATCTGTAAAAAAATAAAAATCAATGTACCCACTGTCCCTATTGACCCAGCAGCAATCCAGAATGTTTCGTTGGTTAATAAATAAAACATTATTTTCCTGATTTTCTTCTATTGTCTTCCTTGCAAAGCATTTGGCAATTTTCCACAATTGATTTTCCTCCATCATGCCATGGATCAATGTGGTCTGCCTCCATTTCTCCAATAGTAAATTCTTTTTTACAAACAGGGCAGATACCATTTTGTCTCTCGTATGCCTCACGTTTCATGTTTGGTGTAAATGCACGTATAGACAAATACCTTTCTTTGCGAGTTAAGACATAAGGATAAATGCCAGATTTTTTCGTCACATCTTCGTCTTGCATTAACTCTTTAATTTCTTTCTCTAATTTTTTTGAATCAGAGTTTTTATTCTTAAATTCATTATATAATTCACCCCAATTTACACCTGCCATTTCTTTTCTGTAATTTGGAAATACTTCTCGTACCCAATGAATGCCATTTTGAAAATATTGCCATAATTCATCTGCATTTTTATCGTGCTGGTGTTTTGCCATATAGCCTTCAATGTCATCATTGTTTATCCAAGAAATCGCAGTTTCTAAATATTCCTGACGAATTGGCGAACCTGTTAATAATTGCCCACCATCATTCGCAAGCAAGTATGCAGCACAATTAGATTTACTGAATTTCAACTTTGCATCAGAAAGCCAAGGGCCTGTATAAACAGCATTGCGGAGTTCTTGATCTGTTAAATTTTCACCTGCAATATTTATAATTTTAAACCAGTCAAGTTTTTCCTTATCATTACCTTCACAATGGTAAATCATTAATTCATAATCTAAAATCTGTTCTTGTTCTTCTTTTGTCAAATTATGAAACATTGCAGTTCTTCCATTAAAATCAATAGAAAAATCTCCGTTCACAAATTGAGCAATACTTATGGTTCTTTGTTGCCCATCAAGTACTTCAAAATTCCCATCTTCTTTTTTTACCCAATACATTACATTCAAAGGGAAACTATTTTTGATAGTTTTTATAACCTCATCTCGCTGCTTTCCACTATACACAAACTCTCTTTGGTATTTAGGGCGAATATCTAATTTACCACCAAATGCAGATACGCCCTCTTCAGCACTATCTTTATAATCTTTTACAACTTCTGAAATTTTTATTTTATGTAAATCTATTTTCATATTATTTTTTGTTTAAATTATTCCTAAAGTCTTTTTTTAATTCTTTCTTTATTTCCACAAGATCTGATTCAAATAATCTAAAACTTTCGTCCCAACTATCAAAGGCTTCTTTGTGTGATCTTAATTGTTGCTCTACATTTGATCTTACTAATTTTGAAGTGATTTCAATATATTTCTCTAAAAATTTTTTTATTTTCTCATTTGATGATTCATCTAGGATAATTTCTACCTCCCAAAATTTATGTCGGAATAGCTGAAAATCTGTTTTAATTTTATTTAGGGATTCTATTTTTTTCTCTAAAACATCCGCCTGCATATCTGCGCCAATAAAGTGTATGTATTTTTTTAACTCAAATTCTAATTGAACTATTTTAGCGTAAAGCTCTGTTATTAAAATAGATTTTCTATCATAAGTTTTTTCAAAAACATATTTATTTTTTGCTATATAATAACCAACTATTACACCCGCAATTGAGATGGAGCCTTTCATTAAATAATCAATAATTAATTTATATTCGATTTCCATAAATTATTTTTGTGGTTTTTTATTTTTAATTAAAATTCGAGCAAATTTTTTTTTACCCTCCACATAAGGATATCCAAAATTATATTCATCAATCTTTGTTGTCACCATTTGACCAAATATTTCAAATTGTTCCGGCTTATATTTATCAAGAAAAGTAATCGGTACCCCCATTATCCCACTCCAATCCATTGGAATATCTGCTGTTTTATCAATATTTATAGCATCGAAATTATCATATTTTAAATATATTTCTGGTGAATATTTTTTATACAAAACTAATTCTTCGTGACGTTCATTATAATCAAGATTTGTAAACCATCGAACTCCTTTTACCCTAATGTATTTATTTCCTTTTTCATCAACACGTGAACTAGCTGCTTCTAAGGGATAATCTTCAGGCACCTGAAATTCTCGATCTCCACTATGAATACTAACACCAAACCATATTTTATTATTTTTTACTAATGAAAAAACTTCTTTATATGATACTGCATTTACATTACCGATAATCAAAAATTTTTTATTATATTCAACCAATTGAGCAATATATTCTCTAAAAAGTGAAAAAGGAGGGTTTGTTACAACAATATCTGCTTGTTTTAAAAGCTCTATACTTTCTGCACTTCGAAAATCCCCATCGCCTTCAAGGGGTGACCATTCATTATTTTTATTAGCTTTGAGTTGTTCAGCAATATCACGCAAATCAAAAGCACCGTCACCATCCAAATCATGAACTTCGTTTATAATAAATTTATTAGCATTAGTTTTTGGTCTACCTTTAGTTTGTTTTAAAGTCTTATTATCTCCAAACAATCCTAATTGAGTATTAGCAATTGGTGAAGGTTTATAGCTTGTGGCAATAAGTCTTTTTAAACCTAGAGCATTAAAATTTGAAGCAAAATATTTAAAAAAATTACTTTCAAAAGGGTCATCACAATTACAATATACCACCTTGCCTTTAAATTGCTCTTTGTAATGCTTTAACTCCTTTTCAATGTCGACAAGCTGAGTATAAAACTCGTCTTTTTTAGCCTTATTAGCTTTGTGAAGATTTGAATTTGAGGACTTGTTTTCCATGACTCCACAATTCTACCCCGTTTAGGCTTTAAACTCAATGCGAAAAGCTACATCAACTTTTTTAGGTCGGCTTCGTATTTTTTCATGACTAGGAGGCCAGCGTCAGTCTGGCTCATGCCAGACTTTACCTTTTCTTGCACTTCTTCAGCGATCTTTTTGA
>CAYRQO010000084.1:0-3925 GCA_964426515.1 uncultured Candidatus Saccharibacteria bacterium
CAATACAATCATCACATTCATCAGAATAAAAAGTTTTATAACATCGACTAAAACCGACAGATTGATAACATAATTCTGAATAATATCCACGAATACAATCCAAACTGTGTTTCAAGTTATTTATCAAAGTAGAATAATAAACATTTTCACAATAATCTGCCCAAAAAGTTAAATAGCAGTCTTTTGACCAAGCAGTGCTATTCACATAATCACTATTTTTATTACTTGAATGAAGACTATTTGTTGAAACATATGGCGTTGTATTTACAAGCTCTTTAACTTGTTCCAAAAAAGGACTTTTATCATCATAATCCAAAGCATATTCTGTTCCATCCCAATCATCGTTCCACCAACACTTTGGGCAATAAACTTTGACTTTCTGTACAGGAGAATATCGAGATATCATTTTTTCTTTACATTTGTCACAATCTCGCCAAGATAAATTCCAAGTATTTTGGAATATTAATCGTCTTATTAATCGACACTCCGGACAAAAAGTCGGAGCTGGAACTTTGATTTTCTCGTAAAAAGAAAAATCATCTAATTCGATAGTGAAATCTTTTTTGCAATTTTGGCATATTTTATTTTCTGATTTGTATTCCATTATTAGTTTTTAATTATTTTAAAATACTTCTTTTTTGTAACACTCTTCGCAATAGATAATTTCTTTATCTATGTCATAAGCTGTTTTAAATTTATTTTGACATCTTTCGTGTTTATGGAAATCATGGTTTTGATTATTTTTATATTTTTCATCCAAAGAGTACCCACCATTGCACATACACTGTGATTCAACAAACACTGGAGGGACCATAAATTTCTGCCTCCGATAAAATCTACAATCCGAACAATCTCTAGGCAACGGTAAATTAATTTTTTTCAAAAAGTGAAATTCATCCAAGATAATTCTATAGGCACTACCGCATTTCTGACATTTTATAATCTCGTTTACTATTTTTTCATCCACATCATTAATAGATGATGGTAAATCACTGGCCAATATTGTTGTCTTGAATTCTTTTTTAGCCTTGTCTCTCCAAACATGACCTTGATCCTCTACTTCTTCTTTATCTAGAGGAAATTGATCATTTAATAAGGTTTCATTATAAGCAAACGGAGAAATTTCAGATGGAAAGAATTCACCATATTTATAAACATTTTCGTGCTTGTCAATATATGGCAATTTATTCATTTGTTTTTTTATTTTATCTACAAGCTCAAAATATTGCTCTTTTGTATATTGCTTATTAAATACACAATACTGCTTATCCTTTAGACCCACGCAACCAAAACAATTCTTAGAGCGTCTAAGATTGATACAATACTCCAACTCCTGGCAACTAGGCCAACAGTCATAACAAAATTTAATTCTATCCACATTCTCCCCCACTACTATACATTCATATATTTGGGAGGCTACTTTCCCCCAAACTGTGTAATCATATGATTCACTAGCCTCGCCAAAGAAAAGATCCTGTGAATATTTTAAATTTTCACTCTTGTGCACTATATAACAATCAATTACGTTTTTGCATTCTTTAATATCTTCGCCAAGTGCATTTAAATTTCTTGAACCCAACATATATTTTATGGGAAACAAAGACCAAAAATCTTCACTTTTCTCCCTCAAACTAGAAAAACCATCCCATGTATCAATTTTAAATAATTCTATTTTCTTAAAATATTCTTCTTTTGTATATTGCTCATTAAAAATTTTATAAGATGAATTTCGAAGATTTACACAACCAAAACAGTTATTACAACCAACACAATTTTTGGAAAAATAAACGTCTATACAACTTTCAGACATGATTGACCCTACTGTACTGTAACTTTTTTCTACTCTAGTATTTTCATAACAAAACTCACAATCATAACAACTAGTTAAATCAAAACAATTTTTTAAATTATAAATATTACATGAATATGCACAATCTTCACAGAATCCAGCGTTAAAACACAAGTAGGCATTCTTCATATCGTCACATTGATTTGAATAATCTGAATTTATATTTCTTTGTTTTGAAACAGCACCAAAGGGTACTTCAAATAATAATCTTTTAAATTGCTCAAAAAATGTTTTATCAAAATTGTAATCAACCCCATAATCAAGTGCATCCCATTTATCACTATTCCAATAAGGTAAATCATAGATGATAAGTCCTGATTCTGGTGGAATACCAGTAAAAATTTCCTTACCTGTTATGGCATCTTTACCTCGAGCTAAATACCGCACATTTCTCCATGCAATTCGACGTTTATATCTACACTCCGGACACCACGTCGGTGCGGGAACTTTGATTTTTTCGTAAAAAGAAAAATCATCCGGTTCGACAACAAACCCAAGCTTACAATTCTGACATATTTTGTTTTCTGATTTATATTCCATTGTTTTTTGATTGATATTAGCCATGACTGATATATAAATTTAATGCAAATTTATATTTTAATTCGTAATTCGTAATTTTTAATTCGTAATTATTCCCTTTCTACTTTCTACTTGCTACCTACTACTTATTAATAATTGATGAATGAAAAATTTCTGGCTGGTGTGGTTCGCCAACCAATATTTCCATTTTTGGTAATTTTCCTTTTTTCATAACTTTATTAATATTATTTAAAAGATTTTTTTGGTCATAACCAAGATACACAACTTGCGGATTCACTTCACGCAAAGTGTTATATGTTTCTATTTCTGGATCACCAAGTAAAACCAAATCGACATCTTCGATATTTAAAAGCGCATTTATTCTATCAACTTCATTTGTAAGTGGTAATTTACCTTTTATTTTTTTAACTACTTCATCACGAGCGACAATAGCCACCAAGTGATTGCCTTGTTTTTTTGCTTCTTTTATAAAAGACTCATGCCCCTCATGGATGCCATCAAAAACTCCAAAAATTGCTACGGTTTTATTTGTCATAATTATTCAATAACTTCCATCATCCATTCTTTGTAAGGATGATTTATCCGACGAACATCAACGCCAGCGATTAATGGAACACTATATGTATGATTATCAGAAATAATCTGATTCACATCTTCAAGCTTAGCTTCAAAAGTAGTAATAAGTAACATTGCTTGAGAGACACACTGGAAAGCACCATCCCAATTATAACAAGAAGAAATTGGCCAAAAATCAACACAAGCCGCGATTTTCTTATTGATAATTAGACTGCCGAGTTCTTTAGCTTCGTCCATGTCTTTACATGTTGTATATATAAATACCATAAAATATATAGATAATTAGACTACGACCCTGAGTCATAATTATACCATTTAAAAAACCCACCTGTCTATAATTTTAAATTAATTCAAATTTTGTTGATAGCAATCTTCGCAAGCAATTTTTTTATATTTCCACTCTGGTGGATAGTATGCTTCAATATTTTTTTGACAATAATGACACTGATAATGATGTGATTGGAGCACAGAAGTATATTTCATATTATTTTTTATCCGAACATCAAAATGATATCTCGGTAAGGGAATATTATTTTGTTTGTAAAAGATTAATTCATTCTGGGCGATATTAAATCTCCAACCGGTTTCTGGGCAAATCAAAGCTTGCGTGCAGATATCATCAGTTACATCATTTATCGAATCAGGTAATTCACTTGTCGGCATCCCTTCTATATTATTTTCATTAATATCTTCCCAATATCCGCCTAAACGTAAAATATCTTCTTTTTTTGTCTCAGGAAAGTATAAAAAACTTGTCGAGAAATTAAATGGTCCCGCTGACATAGCGTATGGTAAAAATTTTCCATACTCACCTCTTTCTTTCATGTCAGAAATTATTTTTTCTTTTAAAATTTCATACTCCTCATTCGTATATTGCTTATTTAAAATACAATATTTTTTCTTTTTCAAGCCCACACAACCAAAACAATATTCACATTCAATACATAAATCTAAATATTC
>CAYRQO010000085.1:0-3901 GCA_964426515.1 uncultured Candidatus Saccharibacteria bacterium
TTTTGATTTCCGCCTACAAGCATATTTTGAAAACCAACAAAGAAAAACCGCTCACACCAGACGAGAAGTTGAAATTGATGAATAATCTTGCGGGCTATGATATTTCGCCCGATATGGTGAAATTGGCGCTTGTGAATATGTATTTGCACGGATTTCCAGAGCCAAAAATCCACGAATACGATTCGCTGACAAGCGAAAAGCGCTGGGACGAAACTTTTGATGTGATTCTTGCAAATCCGCCGTTTATGTCGCCTAGCGGTGGAATTGTGCCACATAAAAAGTTTAGTATTCAATCTAGTCGCGCAGAAGTTTTGTTTGTTGATTATATTGCTGAACACCTAAAAATCGGTGGTAGAGCTGGAATAATTATTCCAGAAGGAATTATATTCCAGTCAAATAATGCATATAAAAATTTGAGAAAGAACTTAGTTGAAAATTGGGGATTATTTGCTGTTGTATCATTACCAAGTGGCGTTTTTCAACCATATGCTGGAGTAAAAACATCAATTTTATTTTTAGATAAAGAATTTTCTAAACATACTGAAAAAATAGTTTTTATTACTGTAAAAAATGACGGTTTTGAATTAGGAACCCAAAGAAAGCCAATTGAAAAAAACGATTTACCAAAAGTATTTTCAGCCCTTCGAGAATGGAAAAATAAACAAAAAATTTCTGATGAAAAATATGCGTTTTCAGTTACAAAAAAACAAATTCTAGAAAACATAGACCATAGTTTTACTGTCGATAGATACAAGGAAATAACAAATCGTCAAAATAAAAAATGGACGATGATAACATTGGGGGAATTAGAGGCACAAGGAGAAATAGAATTTTTACGAGGACAAGGGGTTTCTAAAAAAGATATTGTAGGTAATGGAAAAAACAAATGTATTCACTATGGCGAGCTTTATACTTTATATACCCCAATAATTGAGAAAGTATTTAGCAGTACAAATTTAGAAGGCAAAGTGCTATCTGTTGCAGGTGATGTTTTAGTGCCTTCAACTACGACAGCTGACGCAATGGGAATTGCGATAGCAAGAGCATTAAATACTGATGGAATAATTTTGGGTGGAGATATAAACATAATCAGAACAAGAAACAAAAGCATCAATTCAAAATTTCTTTCACTATTACTCAATTTTCCATTAAAGAGAGATTTGGCTAGTTTCGCTAAAGGAGTAAATATTCTTCATGTTTCCAATAAGGATATTAAGCAAATATATATTCCCTTGATACCTATGAATAAACAATTGGAGATACTAAAAAAATATGACTCTGAACAAAGAAAAATAGCAGAAATGAAAGCAAAAATTGAGGAATCGGAAGAAAACATCAAAGAAACTATTTTCGACATTTTATAATTATGGCAAACCAAGTAAAAAAAATTAATATCGGCTCTGACTGGAGAAAATGGGATTTGCATATGCACTCCCTTTATACGAATCTAGAAAATAATTATAGGCAATCTACCGAAGACGATTTTGTTAACAAAATTAAGGAAGTTGGAATCAAGGTTGTAGGGCTTACCAATTATTTCAATTTTTCAGAAAATGACTTTTCTTTAAAAGAAAAACTTGAAAAAGCTGGAATTAAAGTTTTCTTAAATCTAGAATTAAGGCTTACATATCAGAATAAAGAAGATGAATGTTGTGATATTCATGTCATTTTTGATGATGAATTAGAGAAGAGTAAAATACAGCAACTTCTTTCAAACTTAACTGTCTTTGTTGATACTACTGATAAAAAAGCAAATCAATTAACAACTAACGATGATTACAAGGAAGGCGTTGTTGAATTTGATAAATTGAGAGAGACGCTCAATGAAAAATCGCTTGGCATAAAAGGAAGATATTACATTGGATTTTTATCAAGAGGAAAAGGGAATGCTCGTTCAAGTACTGTTTATGGAAAAATTGCTGAAAATTGCAATTTCCTAATTCACTCCACATCAAATGCTGATAATTTAAATGAAGATCATGAGTATTGGTTAGGTAAAAATAAACCGCTTATACAAAGTAGTGATTCACACAGTATCTCAAATATTGGGAGTAAATTTACATGGATAAAAACTACACCTACATTTGAAGGACTAAAACAAATAGCCTACGAACCCCAATATCGTATTTCGTACAAAGAACCAAAATTACAGTTAAACTCTATTTCAGAAATCAACCTTAAAATTCCTACCGGTGCAAAAGTTGGCGAAGATAAATTTTGTTTTGCTGGGAATAATAGCATCTACAATCTAAGCCCGTATTTTAATTGTTTTATTGGTGGTAGAGGATCTGGGAAAAGTACTATTTTGAATTTTTTGGGCTTGCATTCCAACAACCCCGATTCTCCAAAAAAGTTTTGGGATAATTTGAGCCCATCTTTTAATCCGAATGACGACAATATTTTTTCCTTTGGCGGGACTGAAATTTTTGAATTTTTAGCTCAAAGCGAAATAGAAACTTTTGCGCGGGACAAATCTAAATTTACGCAAGCAATTTATGACAGAGCTAATTCGCACGCAGGCAATATTTTAGAAGAATACGAGGAGGAAATTGAATCCCTAAAGGGTAAGCTCGGCCAAATTATTCAAGCCGTTTCTGATTTAAAAACCCTTGAAGATCAAAAAAATGCGAAAGAAAAAGAAAAAAGAACGCTTGAAAGTAGCGTTAAGGTATTATCGAGCAAAGAATATAACGAGGTTATTACTGGAATTACAGACAAATCAAAAGAGTTGCAGAAGTTAGAAGATTGGAAAGAAAATATTTCTGATCTTAAAAATTCACTGTCTGATCTAATTCCAGAATCTGAAGAATCAAACGAAGAAGTTGTAAAAACTGAATACGAAAAAGCCTACAACCTTGCAATAGCCAAGATTGCTGAAGCAGTTGAGTTGTTGAAAGAGGAAAAATTTGTAGAGGAAGCCAAGAAAGAATCGGAGATCAAAAAAGCTCTTACAGAATTGGAAGCTAAAGCCAAGGCACTAATTGAGAAAGCTGGTTATACCCCAGAAAGCGTTGAGCAGATCAAGTCTGCCCCACAAAAAATAACGAACTTGGAAAGTGAGATTAAGAGCTTGACTGCTCAAATTGAAGCTAAAACAAAAGTAATTGCAACCCTTGAAAGTGTTGTTGCTGGATTAAATACAAATAGACAAAACTACGAAACAAAAATTACCGAAATATTAAAACCCTTGCAGGATTTATTGAAGAAACAGTTTGAAGACAATCAAGGAAAAGATATCAAGCAAATTTCACTCGAATATTCTTTCAACGAAAAAGGTGCTTGGGTTGCTCTAGCAGAAGAGTTTTACAATTATTTTTTCACAAAGTACCACGATACAGAACGAGGTAAAGAAGTATGCGAATTTATAACAGGAAATGAGCAAACTTTTTCCAAAAACTCATTTGACGATGTTAGAACACTTATCCAACAATCCCAGAAAAGTGATAAAAAATACACCAAATTTCTTGAGGAGGTTTTTAAGGAAGAGAAAAATTTTCAAATTTTTCAGGCAATTAGGGATAAACATTTGTACGATGTGAAGCTAAACAAAATAATCCAAGTCAAATATGGTAATCGTGATGTTGAACAAGCGTCTTTCGGACAAAGATGTACGGCGGTAGTTGTGATTTTACTTTTGTTTGGGAATTATCCGCTAATTATTGATGAGCCAGAGGCTCATCTTGATAGCTCGTTAATTGCGAATTATCTTGTGCCTTTGTTGAAAGAGAAAAAATCAGATCGCCAAATCATTTTTGCCACCCATAACGCAAATTTTGTAATCAACGGAGATGCAGAGAAAATTTTCATTTTGAAAAATGAATCTGGGCAAACGGAAGTTATTGAAACGACAATTGAGGATACAAAAAACAGAGAGGAATTACTGAAACTTGAAGGCGGTAAA
>CAYRQO010000086.1:0-3899 GCA_964426515.1 uncultured Candidatus Saccharibacteria bacterium
ATTGTAAAAACGACTTCACTATTGAGCCGGATGATTTTTCTTTTTATGAAAAGATTAAAGTTCCACCGCCAACGTTTTGCCCTCAATGTAGATTTCTTCGTCGGATAATTTGGAAAAACGAAAGATCCCTTTATAAAAGACTTTGTAGTAATTGTGAGGAAAATATTATATCGATGTATGACGAGAAGGTTCCGTTCCCAGTGTATTGTCCAGAATGTTATAGAAGTGATAAATGGGGAGGTGAAATTTATACTCAGGATTACGATTTTTCTCAAACATTTTTTAAGCAATGGAAAGCTCTATTTAATAAAGTTCCTAGACAGTCTTTGTGGCATTTGGGTGATTGCGTGGATTCTGATTATGCAAATTTTGTCTATAATACAAAAAATGTATATCTAAGCTCGTCTATAACAACTGGGTCAGAGGACGTATTTTTCTCAAATAATGTTGATAATTCAAAAAAAATTATTGATTCTTATAATATTGTAAATAGTGAATTAACTTATGAAAATATAGGTGCCAATAAAAATTATAACTGCCAATACTCATACTGGTCAGCAAACTGCATAGATTGTAATTTTATTTTTTATTGCAATAATTGCTCAAACTGCTTTAGTTGCGTAAATCTTCAGAACAAAAAATATTGCATTGAAAATGTTCAATATACAAAAGAAAAATATGAAGAAAAAATAATACAATTAAATATTGGAAGTCATAATTTTATTGAAAAAACAAAAAAAGAGTTTTGGGAATTTTCATTAAGTTATCCAAGAAAATATTCTAATATAATAAATTGTGTTGATTCATCGGGAGATGAACTACGCGAATGTAAAAATGTAAAAAAATCTTTTAATCTTTATGATTCAGAAAATGTTAAATACTCGTACAGAAGTCTGAGAACTAAAGATTCAATGGATATTTCTCATTCATACGCATGGTCTGCATATGAGCATGCATTTGCAGGGGCAGAAAATAGTTTAGATATAAAATTTGTTATTGCGGGAGAAGTTGCTTTAAATAATGTCGAGTATGTTGATGGTTGTAAATCATCTTCCAGTCTTTTTGGGTGCATTGGTTTAAAGAATAAAAATTATTTTATTCTCAATAAACAATATGTAAAAGAAGAGTATTTTGAAATGGTAGAAAAAATAAAGAAACATATGGATGAAATGCCATACATCGATGAAAAAGGGAGAGTGTACAAATATGGAGAATTTTTCCCATTTGAATTATGTCCATTTGGGTACAACGAAACAGTTGTAAATGATCACTTTCCCTTAACAAAAGAAGAGATAATAAAAAAAGGTTATCCATATAAAGAAAAAATTGATAACAAATATACTATTACCTTAAAAGCACAAGATATACCCGATGATATTAAAGATGTGGAGGATTCTATTTTGAATGAAGTCATTGAATGTGGGGCCTCGGGTAAAGCGTTTAAAATTACACCTTTTGAACTTCAATTTTATCGAAGAATGAATATCCCTATCCCAAGATTACATCCTGATGAAAGGTACAAGAAAAGAATTTCACTGAGGAATCCTATGGTTTTGTATAAGAGGAACTGTATGAAAGAAGGATGCACAAATGAATTTGAAACGACATACGCACCAGACCGACTTGAAATGATTTATTGTAGTAAATGTTACCAACAGGAAGTTTATTAAATAATAGTCCAACAGGGTTTTTGGGTATCATTTTTAAAATAGTCGATTTTAAATTAAAAACTACTTAATATAATATTATTAATATGAAAGAAAATATTGAGGAAGAAATGAGGAATGGAAAGCCTGGTATTGAGAATAGTTTGGAGCTAAATATAGATATTGAACAACCAATAGAGGGGGAAGATCAATTAATAAAAAAAATGGAACAAAATAAGAAAATAGAAATAAAAGTAATTTCAAAAAAAGAAAATATAATAAAAAATGAAACGGATCGTATTTTATGGTATTTAAAAAACTTTGAAAGATATGAAAAACTTGGATACTCAGAATATTTAAATAGACTATTTAAAAAACCAAGAAGATTATGAGTCATATTCTAGAGAATTAAATAACGCTTGGAATGAGATGCGAGAAAAAATGACTTCTGCGATGCAAGAGCTCTATGGTTTTAGACCTTCCAATAATTTTACCTTAGCTCCAACTGTTTATGGTACGGGGGGAGGGTCTCTTGAGAAAGGTGGTTTAATATTTTTTAAAATTCCCGAAGATCGTTCACAAGAACGTACTACAGAAGAAAGGATTACTCACGAAGTACTTAGCCATGAGTTAACAGCGAAAATCAGAGAAGGAACAGAAATAGATGAGTCTATTTCGACTTCGCACCAGTGGTATAAAGAGAGACTTATGGATTTACTGGGTAGGACCTTGCTTGTTCGTACTGGCATTTTAAAGAGGGAAGAAGTTAAGATGGATGGAGACATAGAAAAACAGGTCGCTAGTATTGTTGACCCAATTTATTATTTAGATCCTGAAAACCCAGATGAAAATAATTTACGTTATAATGGAAGAGTTCAAGATTTGTTTAAGGCAGTGATAGAAAAAATAAAAAATGATAACATTAAGGAATCTGAAAAAATAGAAAAATAGAAAAATAGAAAAATAGAAAAAATGGAAAATAAATATAAAAATTTAGTTTTAGAATGTCAAAACTGTCAAATAGAATTTGAAATAACTCCAGATGATATGGGCTTCTATGAACGTATAAAAGTTCCACCTCCAACTTTTTGTAATGACTGCAGGATAAAGCGTCGGATGCTTTGGCGCAATGAAAGAAGTTTTTATCATAGAGAATGTAATTTGTGTGGGAACAAGATAATTTCAGTTTTTGAAAATAAAGAAATAAATGTTTTTTGTCAAAATTGTTGGCTAGGAGATAAATGGGATGCTATGAATTTCGGGAGGGATTATCTTTATTCTGAATCGTTATTTGAACAATATTTAAATTTATTTAAAAATGTCCCAATTATAAATTTGAATGGACATATTTCAAATAAAAATTCTCCCTATGTAAATTATATAGTTCAAGCTAATAATTGCTATTTTTGTTTTGGAGGAGGGTATATTGACAATGTAATGTTTTCGAATGTTGGAGTTAGAATTAAAGATTCATTAGAAATAAATTTTTCTATGGATTGTGAGTTTTGTTATGAGATATTAAATTGTCAAAAATGTTTTCGAGTTTTTTATTCTAATAATCTAAAAGACTGCATGAATAGTTATTTCCTTCAAGATTCTGTAAATTGTAACGAGTGCATTTTATCATCCAATTTAAGAAACAAATCGTATTACTTTAAGAATAAACAATTGTCAAAAGAAGAGTATTTAATTGAGAAAGGAAAATTCTTAGAACAGTTGAACAGAGATGTATCTGTTTTAAAAAAAGAATTTGAAGAAATTTTATTATCTGTACCGAAAAAATTTGCTAATATAATAAAATCGGAATCTGCCTCAGGTGATAATATCTCTGAATGTACAACTATAGTAAATTGTTTCAATATATCAAAAAGTGAAAATTGTAAAAATTCGCAAGATGTCGTTGGGGTGGCCAGAGATGTTTATGATTCAACGAGTATCGGATTAAACCTTCAGAATATTTATGAATCAATGTCTGTTAGTATGAATATTACAAACTCATTATTTTCTGTTGCAATACGAAATGACTCATTTAATATAAGTTATTGCTTTGGGTTAACATCATGCTCAAATTGTTTTGCTTGTATTGGCCTTCGCTCCAAACAATACTGCATCTTAAACAAACAATATACTAAAGAGCAATACGAAGAATTGGTTCCAATGATAATCAAACATATGAACGATATGCCATATATAGATAGTATGGGTAGGGTATACAAGTATGGCGAATTCTTTCCAAGCGAACTATCACCATTT
>CAYRQO010000087.1:0-3834 GCA_964426515.1 uncultured Candidatus Saccharibacteria bacterium
TTTCTATTACTCCCCTACTATACTTATCCGAACATCATCCCACGTTTGGAGCTCGTAAAAATATCCTTATCTTATAAGGGTATTTTTTGGTTTTCCTATTTAGTAATTATACCTGAATATAGTAATATTTCTAGTGGGGTAAATATGGTAATATTGAGTTATGAAATTCAATGAACAACCTCTTAAAAAACTTAACCTTGATGAATCTAAAAAAATAGAACTTTCACCTGAAGATGAAGGTTCAAGTTTAGAGTCTAAAAAAGTTTCTTTGCGTATTGAAATAGAAGGCGAAGAAAATAATCTTGAAGCAAAATCATATTATTTTGAATATCCAAAAAATATTCAGGAATCTACCGGAATAATTGGTTATACGAGAACAAAAGTAAATGAAGAGCAGTTTAAAAATATTTTAAATCAAGGAGATATACTAGAAAAAACGACACAACGCTATAAACCTTATGCATTAAAAGAATTGGATGAAATTCAAAATGAATTTACTCGTGAATTAAGATTAAAAGTCGCTGAAAATTTATCACATAACGAATATCCTTATAAAACTTATAATCACAAAATGGGAACATATACTGGTAAAAATGGATCTAGGTATATAGAACAATTTAAGAATGATAAATTCTTTCTTCAAAAATTATTCGGTTTAGACACAATAGAATCACTAAGTAAAAATCATGATTATGCATATAGAAATGGACGTGCTAATAATGCAGGGGTATTTAGTCATGGACCGGGTTACGAGCAGGGATCAATTAGTAGTAACAAAATAGATATTTTTGACAAAAAAACAAATAAATTAACAAAAACAGAGGTACTTCCATCAAGGGTTAGCGAGTATATAGATGAAAATCATTACGCTATTAGTAACCCTCTTAATATGAATTTGGGTAAATTTTGGTATACAAAAAGTTTCACACTTGGAACTGAGCCAACATTTGGTTTCAAATTAGAAAATTTTCATAAAGAGTATGTAGAAAAATGCCTTGAATCGATAGCTAGTAGTGACACAGATAATTCTGGACAGATTTTACCGTTAGTTAAAGGGTTAATTTATAATGAACTTTTAAATTCTGACTTATATGATAAAATCAGAGATCTATACATAAAAAAACCAGAATTGTTTAATCGGGGAGCAGAAAAAACAGATTCCGAAAAAGAAGTATTTAATAATTTATATGATTATCAAACTAATTTAGTAGAAAAATATAGGGAAAAGTATAAAAATGTACTTAATAGATTTGAAGGTAAATTTCATGGAGACCCTCTAAAAAGTGAAACAAATTTAGACTGGGTGGTCAAAGGTGATATGGAGTTAGAAGATAGTCCGTTTCCTATATTTATTAACCACGACGAAATACTCCAACTTTCCTGGGGGCATGCAAAGTATGCTCATTATGTAGATACTCAGGGAAACTTTAATTTCTTTGAATTTAAACACGTAGATCATTTGCCGAATCTAAAGTCTTGAAAGGATCCAGATTCACTTTTCGTATAAAATACTCACCCGAACATCATCCCACGTTTGGAGCTCGCAAAAATCACTTTAGAAATAAGGTGATTTTTTATTACCTTAGTAGAAGTTCGAACCTTAAGGCTATTGACATATTGCCTAATAAAATGGTAATATAAAGAAAAATTTCTTAAACCTTTAAAATAAAAACAAGATGAAAATAATTTGTGGAGTTACCCATTTCTTTAATCCTAAAATTGGCGGGATACAAGGAATGGATGATCATTCTTTTTACGAACTTAAAAAGAATGTTTTTCCTTTAGTACGTGGCGAAAGAACTCTTTTTATTTCGGAAGGAAGCACCGGAGGTATTATTAAACCTCAAAGTAATAGATATAAACATTTAGTTCAGATGTTACACCCCAAACTTTTGCAATTTTTTCAGCAAGAAAAAATTGATCTCCTTTGTTCTGATGCAAGATCCTTCACCTCTACAGAAGACAAGTTTCTCCAGTTTGTAGAAGAATCACAATTGGTGGCAGAAAGTGTTGAGATGATAAATGTAGAACCAAGAAGTCTTTCTCAGTTAGAAAGAATGATTAAAGACGGTGAACTCAAATGGAGATTCAAGAAAGAGGCTACTGAAAAAGTAAAAACAATTAAAAACCAAATAACAGAAAGTTACCATTTGGGTGATGATGAATTCATTAAACAAATTGATGAAAGTAATTATGAAAACACAGTTTTAATTGTTGGATTATCGCATTTTATCAATATGAAGACATCTTATGAAAACAAAGGTTACAATTTCATCAATCTTGTTGATTTAAAAACAATAACAGCCGATTTTATGGCACTAGCCCACATCTGTTACTATTTAAATAAGCCCACCTCTCATTTATGATGTTAAGGGCTTTTTTTATTTCTCCCCTATACTCAACCAAGCATCATCTAAGGTTCAGAGTAAAATTTTAAACCCTGAGAAGGGGTTAGTAGACTTAGTAGAAGTTTAAACTTGTGATAATATGTTTATATGAAAAAAGTTCTCATTTACCCTGGAGCGTTTAACCCTCCTCATAACGGTCACATTGCAACACTTGAATTGGCTTTAGGAAAATATTCATTTGACGAAGTTTGGATTATTCCATCAGGAAATCGAGAAGATAAAAAAATAGAAATTCCATTTAGTGACCGAAAAAGCCTTAATACATTTTTTGTAAACTACTTAAATGAGAGGTTGAGCACTCGGTGTGTATTAAGGACTGACGAGTTTGATAATCCTGAAAATAAAACAACGAGTCAGATCCTCAAAGAGTTAAAATCTGAACCAGGAATTGAGTTTACCCAATTAGCTGGTCTTGATAGTTATTTGTTCTTAAAAGAAAAGATAGGAAATCTAATTTTAGAAGATAATTTTATTGTTATCAGTAATAGGCTTGAATACAATATTCCAGAAGGCTTTATCTTTCCAGAAAACCATAAGTTTATTGAAAGTGAAAAGCCTGAAGATATTTCAAGTACAAAAATTAGAAATCTAGTTAAGAACAATGATATCTCGTATGAGAAACTTACAATATTAGAAATTGCGAAATACATCAAAGAACACAAGCTTTATATCTAGAGCATATTATCTGCTTATTTATTTGTATCGATAATACTCATCCGAACTTCATCCCACGTTTGGAGCTCGCGAAAATCACTTTAGAAATAAAGTGATTTTTTGTTACCTTAGTAAGAGTTCGAACCTATGTTAGAATTATGTATATGAAAAATGCAATAATTCTTCACGGAACAGGAGACAAAAACACCGATTTTTGGTTTCCATATTTAAAAGAAAAACTTGAAGAAAAAGGTTTTGATGTATGGCTTCCGCAATTACCTAATTCAGAAATACCAAATTTGAAGGATTGGCTTACCTTTGTCTTGGAAAATGGAAAATTTAATGAAGGAACAGTTTTAATTGGGCATTCAGCTGGAGCCCAACTTATTTTGAGTATTTTAGAAAAGATTAAAAATCCCATCAAGCAAGCAATTATGGTTTCTGGATATTCCAAAGCCTTGAGGGCGACGTCTGAAATTGAAAAGAACACGGAAGATTTTAGTTGGAAAGATATAAAAGGTAAATGTAAAGAATTAATTTTTATAAATTCAGATAACGATCCATGGACTTGCGATGATACACAAGGAAGAATAATGCTCGATCATTTGGATGGCATTCAAATCATTTTAAAAGGAGAAGGTCATATGGGTTCTACTTTTTACAACCAACCTTATAAAGAATTCCCTTTATTAGTCAGATTGATTGATTAAACAAAGTCGAACATCATCCCACGTTTGGAGCTCGCAAAAATCACTTTAGAAATAAGGTGATT